>NZ_JAGIYX010000069.1:0-6693 GCF_017813315.1 Kitasatospora sp. RG8 | reverse complement strand
CAACATATCTGGCGTTGACTTTTGGCACGCTGTTGAGTTCTCAAGGAACGGACACTTCCTTCGGACCGCCTTCCAGCGGGCCCTCCGGGCGCTTCGTTCTTTCGTGTTCCCAGCTTATCAGATGTTTTCCGCTCCGTTTCCGGCGCTTCGTTCATCCAACTCGCTGGTGTCTTCTGCGGCTTGACGCCCCGTCCGACGTTTCAAACTCTAGCCCATCCCCGCTTCGAAAAGCGAATCCGGCCGCAATCCATATAAACGGACACGCCGAATAAGGCCCGAGCCGCGTTGCCGAAAAAGGCAAAGCACGACCCAGCCCGAACCGGGAGGTGGTGTTTCTAGGGATTGGCTGCCCCGGGACCGTCCGCGCCAATGCGTGTCCGGTGCTCCCTGCCAGGCAGCTCGAAGAACATTAGACCTGTTGGGACCCCGGGTCAACCCCGGCCTTCGGCTCACTCCCGGACTCGCTCCCCGGCTCACCCCCGGGCTCCGTCTCCGGCTCCGCCCCGGAGTTCTGCCCCGCTTCCAGCTCCGGCGGGGCCTCCTCGGCCGGCAGCTGGAAGGCGAGCACGGCGACGTCGTCGTCGTGCTCCGCGGTCACCCCCATGGCCCGGAGCAGCCGGGCGCAGACGACCTCGGGGGCGCCGACCGCGCCGGTCAGGGTGCGGGCGAGCAGGTCGAGGCCCTGGTCGATGTCCTCGTCCCGGCGCTCCACCAGGCCGTCCGTATAGAGGACGCCGGTGGTGCCGGGGAGCAGGCGCAGGGTGTGCGAGACGTGGACGCCACCACCGGTGCCGAGCGGCGGGCCGTTCTGTTCCTCGCTGCGCAGGACGGTGCCGTCGGGGCAGCGCAGCAGGACGGGCAGGTGGCCGGCGGAGGCGTAGGTGAGGGTGTGGCGCTGCGGGTCCCAGACCGCGTAGGTGCAGGTGGCGATCTGGTTGGCGTCGATCTCCATGGCGAGCCCGTCCAGCAGGCGCATCACCTCGTGCGGGGGGAGGTCGAGGCGGGCGTAGGCCCGGACTGCCGTCCTGAGCTGTCCCATGACCGCGGCGGCGCGCAGGCCCCGGCCCATGACGTCCCCGATGACCAGCGCGGTGCGGCCGCCGTCGATGGCGATGACGTCGTACCAGTCACCGCCGACCGCCGCCTCGGCGCCGCCCGGCTGGTAGGTGGCGGCGACCCGGAGGTCGGCCGGCTGGTCGAGCTTCTGCGGGAGCAGGCTGCGCTGGAGGGTGACGGCGGCCTCGCGGTGGCGGCGTTCGGACTCCCGCAGGCGGGTGGCGGCGAGGACCTGGTCGGTCACCTCGGCGGCGAAGATGAGCACCCCGGCCGGCGGCGGCGCCTTGTGTTCCCGGTGCTCCCGGTGTTCGTCGGTCGGCCCCGGCTCGGCCCGGTGGTCCTGGCGGCTGAGCGGGACGCAGGAGACGTTGTAGTAGCGGTTGCCGGTGAGGCCGAGGATGCAGCGGGCCTTGACGCTGCGCGGGCGGCCGCCGCGGATGACCTGGTCCATGAGCGGCAGGACGCCCATCGTCCCGAGTTCGGGCAGGGCGTCGCAGGCGGGCAGGCCGGTGGGGCGGTCGCCGAAGAGTTCGCGGTAGGCGCGGTTGGCATAGCCGAGCTGGTGCAGCGGGCCGTAGGTGACGGCGACGGGGGCGGGGATGCGGTTCAGCACCTCCCGCAGGTCCTGGGGCTTCTGCGGGTCGAGCACCTCGGTCGGGCTGACGAGGCTGGTGGGGTCGCGTGGGCTGGGGACCACGACGTCGCCGGACGGCGCGCCCTGGTCGGTGCCGTTCCCGGTGGGCGGGGCGGCACGCCAAGGGACTCCGGTGAGCCGGGCGCTCCAGCGCATGAGGTTCAAACGACGGCCGCTTCCTCGATTTCCAGGCATATCATCACTTTTTGTGTGCGTACTGGCACACGGGGTAATGACTCGGTTGGGCAGATCCTGTCAGGCGGAGGCCCGATTCCGGAAGTCGCGCGCCCACGGCGCGGCCGTCATGTCAGTCCGGGCCGGGCCGGGAGCCGGGCCCGGGGCCCGGTCCGAACCCCGCCTCGAACTCCGAGCGCGGGTGCTCGACCGCCCCCAGCGAGACCACTTCGCGGGAGAACACCCCACCCAGGAGCCAGTCCATCAGCACCCGCACCCGCCGGTCGGAGCTCGGCAGCCGGCGCAGGTGCCGGGCCCGGTGCAGCCACCACGCCCTCCGGCCGGTCAGCCTGCCGCCGCGCCGGGTGTGGGCGACGGCGCGGCCCAGCCCGAGCGAGGTGGAACAGGCGGCGCGGTCCGGCCGGTACTCGGCGATGCCCGCCGCCCGCGGGCCGCCGTCCAGCGCGACCAGCACGTTGGCCGCGAGCAGCTCCGCCTGGGCGAAGGCGTGCTGCGCGTTGGGGGCGCAGGGGGCGCCGTCCGCGTGCGGGTCGGGCACGGCGGCACCGTCGCCGGCCGCCCAGACGCCGGGGAGCGCCCGCCCGTCCGGAGCGACGACCTGGAGGGTGGCGAGGCAGCGGACGCGGCCGGAGGTGTCCAGCGGCAGGTCGGTGTCGCGCAGCAGCGGGGACGGGCGCACCCCGGCCGTCCAGACCAGGGTGCGGGCGGCGAAGCGGCTGCCGTCGGAGAGCGCCATGACCCGGCCGGCGGCCGAGTCCAGGGTGGTCCGCAGCCGGACGTCGACGCTGCGCTCCCGCAGCTGCGCCAGCGTGTGCTCGGCCAGTTCGGGGGACTCCTCGGCGAGGATCCGGCCGGAGGCCTCGACCAGCACCCAGCGCAGGTCCTCGGGGCTGATGTTGTGGTAGCCGCGGACCGCGTACCGGGCCATGTCCTCCAGCTCGGCCAGCGCGCCGACGCCGGCGTAGCCCGCGCCGACGAAGACGAAGGTGAGCGCGGCCTGCCGCAGGGCCGGGTCGCGGGTGGCGGAGGCGAGGTCGAGCTGCTCCAGGACGTGGTTGCGCAGGCTCACCGCCTCGCCGACGGTGGAGAAGCCGAGGCCGTGTTCGGCCAGGCCGGGGACGGGCGCCGTGCGGGAGACCGAGCCGGGGGCCACGACGAGGACGTCGTAGTCCAGCTCGACGGGCGCCGGCGGTTCGCCGTGGCCGGCGGCGTCGGCCCAGGCGCGGCGGGCGGCGTGCTCGATCCGGGTGATCCGCGCCGTGAGGACGCGGCAGTCCGGCAGCGCGCGGCGCAGCGGGACGACCACGTGGCGGGGGTCGATCGAGCCGGCCGCGACCTCGGCGAGCAGCGGGTGGTACGTCAGGTAGGGCTGCGGCTCGACGACGGTGATCTCCACGTCGCCGCGCCGGAGCCGCTCGCGCAGGCCGCGTTGGAGGTGCAGCGCGGCGGACATCCCGGCGCAGCCGCCCCCGACGATCAGGATCCTGATAGCGCACCTCCTGCCGAAGTGACCTTCCCGCCGGCCCCGTCGGCCGGGGCACCCCCCACCACGCCCTCCATGAAGGACCGTCGAAGGGCCTCTTGTCCACAGTCCGTACCGAGGCAGTTGGGACGGGAGTGGACAGGTGGGGCCGGATGTGCTGCCGGGGTGACTTTCTGACGCACTTTCGGCTTTTAACGGCGGTGAACTATGGTCGGATTGTGTGTCGGAGCGGCCATCGCCATGTCAATCGGCGGCGACGCACCGTGGAGCTGCCATTACGGCCAGTTCCAGCGTTGGCGGGAGCAACCCGACTGCGGGAGCGTGATCCGGGGAAGGGTAGTCCCGGACGAGGCCTCAAACGCGTGGTCTTCATGCGTATGCGGTCGGACACGTGCGGTCCGGCGATCGTGGTCGGACACCACCTGGGCGGAGCGAACGGCACGACCGGTACGAGCGATGGGTCATCTGGTCATTTCTGACAACGGACGGAGCTGCACCGGGGGGTGCAGGGGCGGGCGACGACAGGGTCCGGGATCGGGCGCCTGCGGGGGAGAGTTGGGATGATGGAGCAGGAACGACTGTTGGGGCGGGATGCGCCGCGTACCGTCCCGGGTGTGGTGCCGGAGCAGCGCGGTCCCGGCGGCCTTCCGGAACAGGCCACGGTGGCGTACGCCGGGGTGCCGTACCGGAGCGAGCCGCCGCAGGGCGGTGGCGGGCCCGTACCCGGGGCCCGGTTGCGGGTGGACGCCCGGCGCAACCTGGAGAGCGTGCTGCGCGCGGCCCGCGAGGTCTTCGGCGAGTTCGGCTACGGCGCGCCGATGGAGGAGGTCGCGCGCCGGGCCGGGGTCGGGGTCGGCACGGTCTACCGGCGCTTCCCGAGCAAGGAGGTGCTGGTCCAGCGGATCGCGGCCGAGGAGGTGGCCTGGCTGACGTCGCAGGCGCGTGAGTCGCTCTACGGCGGCGGCGGTGCCTGGGAGTCGCTGGCCGGGTACCTGGCGCGGGCGGTGTCCACGGGTGCCGGGCGGCTGCTGCCGCCGGAGGCGTTCCGGTACGCGGACGAGCTGGGCCGGGTGCCGGAGCAGCGTTCCGGCGATCCGGCCGGGGCGGGCGGGCTCCCGGGGGGCCGGTTCGAGCCATCCGGCTCCGGCTCGTACGGCTCCGGGTCGTTCGGCTCCGGCTCGTACGGTGCCGGCTCGCAGGATGCCGTGGCGCAGGGTGCCGTGGCGCAGCAGGGCGGTGCCGAGCCGCCGGCGGCCGATGCGGACCCGCGGCTCTTGCTGCAGCTGCTGGCCGCGCTGGTGGCCCGGGCGGGTGCGGCGGGCGAGCTTCGGCCCGGGGTCACGGTGGCCGACGTCGTACTGGTGCTGACGGCCTCGGTGCCGGTGCACGCCACGCGCGCGGTGGCGGGCGAACCCGTGCACACGTCGGCCGCGGTTCCGGCGGGGGGTTCACCGACGAGTGACCGGCCGACGGACGGTCAGGCCGCCGAGGGTCCGGCCGACCGGCTGCTGCAGATTCTGCTGGACGGGCTGCGGGCGCGCTGAGCCCCGGCGCGGCCGCCGTCCGCTGCGGGCAGGTGAGTTGGGCGTCGGACCGGGGCGCACGGACGGGTCGCGCACTCCGCGCGTCCGCCGTGCCGCCGGGTCCGTGAGCAGGCCGAACACCTCCGCGACGGCCCCTCGGAAGAGTGGGTCACGGCGGTCCGGCTACCGCCCAACTCTGCGCTATGCCATCCTTTGCCCGTGGTTGGAGCCAATGTCCCGATGCGCGCCGTTCGCGCGCACCCGGCGCCGCGCAGCGGGGAATCGTGCGCCCACGCGCTCCCGCACGCCCTGCCACACTTCGGGGGCTGTCGTGGAATCTGGGGTCCGTTGTGAGCGCCGAGGAACAGAACGACTACGGCTACGGCCTCGACTTCGGCCGATCCGGTACAAACGGGCCGGAGGGCGCGGCTGAAGGCCCGAGCGCTGGTACACCCGGTCACGCGCCCGGTCACGGGCCGGGGCGCGCGCCCGGCTCCCCGCCCGGGCGATCCGGGCCGTTGCCGTCCGGGCACCAGGGGGCCCGCGGGAATCCGGCGCATCCGGGACAGGTGCCGGACCAGGCCGGCATGCCCAGCCGCGAATCGCTCTCCGCCTCGGCCGCCGCGCTCCCGCCCACCCGCGTCCCCGGCCAGGCCCCGGCCGGACGGGGCGGGGTCGCCCCCGAGGCCTTCGTCGGCAACGGCGTCCCCGCCCGCCCGACCGTACCCGCCCCCGCCGATCCGGTGGACGGCGAGCGCCCGCCCTCGGACGCCGAGTTGACCGCCCGCGTCCGGGCCGGCGACGACACCGCGTACGAGGAGATCTACCGCCGGCACGCCGACGCGGTGCGCCGTTACGCCCGGACCTGCTGCCGCGACAGCTTCACCGCCGAGGACCTCGCCGGCGAGGTGTTCGCCCGCACCCTTCAGGCGCTGAAGGCGGGCAAGGGTCCGGACTTCGCCGTCCGCGCCTACCTGCTGACCGCGGTGCGCAACGTCGCCGCCGCCTGGACCCGCAGCGAGCGGCGCGAGCAACTCGTCGACGACTTCAGCGTGTTCGCCCAGACCTCGGCCGCCACCGTCGACCTCGACCTGGCCGACCCGGGGGCCGACGCCTGGGCGATGGCGATGGCCGACCAGCGCATGGTCATGCAGGCCTACGCCGAACTGCCCGAGGACGACCGGATGGTGCTCTGGCACACCGAGGTCGAGCGGGAGTCCCCGAAGACCGTCGCGGTGATGCTCGGCAAGACCGCCAACGCCACCGCCGTCCAGGCGCACCGCGCCCGCGACCGGCTGGCCGCGGGCTTCCTCCAGGCCCACGTCTCGGGCAGCCAGGACCGGGACTGCGAGGCGTACGCCAACCGGCTCGGCGCGTACGCGCGCGGCTCGCTGCGCAAGCGGGCGTCGGCAGAGGTCGGCCGTCACCTCAAGGAGTGCGACCGGTGCACGGCCGCCTGCCTGGAACTGTCCGAGATCAACCACGGCCTGCGGGCGCTGCTGCCCGGCGGCGTGCTGGTCTGGGTCGGTGTGGGCGGGTTCAGCGCCGCCGCGGCCGCCGTGGGCGGGGCGGCCGCGGTCGGCGGTGCGGCGGCGGGAACGGCGGCGGCCACCTCGGCGGGTACCTCGGCCGCCACCTCGGCGGGTACGGCCGCGGGTACGACGGCCGGCGCGACGGCCGGCGCGGCCGGGGGCGCTGCCGGTGGTACGGCGGGTTCCGGCGGCGGGGCCGTCGGTGCGGTGGCCGGCGAGGGCCTGGGCGCGGCCGCCAAGGCCGGGATCGCCGCCGCCGTCGCGGTGGCC
>NZ_JAGIYX010000068.1:0-9021 GCF_017813315.1 Kitasatospora sp. RG8 | reverse complement strand
CACATTCACCACCGAAAGATCCAACGACACCATCAACTGCACCACCGCCACCGCAGCCAACGTCACCCCGGCACCCACCGAAACCCCACCCGAACCCGAACCCGAGCCGTCACCCGAACCCGACGAGGCAGCCGCAGAGCTGGAAGGCTCCGCAGGCCCGGCGGAAGCAGCGGAAGCAGCGGAAGCGCCACCCGCCTTCCCCAGGCGCTTCACTGATGCACCATCAGATGACCTCGCACCCGGCGAGCCGGCGCCCACCGGACCCCGCCCCGCCGGTCCCTCATCCGACCGTCCTGAACCGGACGAGCCAAAACCCGTCCCGCCCATGGACTCTGACTTCGTGTTAGACGATCCCGTGTCCGTCACTGCAACCCAGCCCCTGCGATCCTCGCGTGCCAGTAGAATTTCCGAACAGGTTCTGAAACTAGCACCGGCCCCACCCTCTGTCGAGCACACAACCCCGCCCGCCCAACGAAGTTGACCAATTCCGTGCCGCCCACGACACCGCAACAGCAACCCCAGGGGCACCCCCAAGCACCGGACCGACCACACCCCGACCACCTGCCCCATCCGCCCCATCCGCCTACCGGCCAAGACCGACGGACCCGCCCCCGAAAGCCCGCAAGCACAGGCCTGTCACCTGCGTCCCCCTCCCACACACGTAATCCGCTTGACCTGGCGACGCGCTGACGCTGCACTGTGGCGGGACACCACCAGCCGTGGTGCCGGTCATCCAGGGGAGGCACCAGCAGCGATGCACATCCGTCCTACGACCGACCAGGACCTCGAGGTCTTCGTCGACACAGTCCATGCCGCGTTCGGGCTCTTCCCGGCGACCCCGAACGAGGACGGCGGCGGGGTCTTCTGGTCGGCGTACGAGATGGACCACAGCCTGCTGGCCGTTTCGGGGGACGGTCGCCCCGTCGGCACCGCCGGTGCGTACTCCTTCGAGCTCACCCTGCCCGGCGAGGTCCTCGTCCCGGTCTCCGGGGTCACCGCCGTCGGCGTCCTGCCCTCGCACCGGCGCCAGGGCGTGCTCACCGCGATGATGCGGCACCAGCTCACCGCGCTGCGGGCCCGCGGGGAGTGCCTCTCCGTACTTCTGGCCTCCGAGGCCCTGATCTACCGCAGGTTCGGCTACGGACCGGCGACCTACACGGCGCGGCTGACCGTGCCACGCCACCGGGCGGCAGCCGCCCTTCCCCGGGCACGCGCAGCGACCGGCGCCCCGGCGGCCGGCCCGGACACCGCGCCCGACACCACGCCCGACACCACGTCGGACACCGGCTCGATCGAGGTGCTGCGCCGCGCCGAGTGCGGCGGGATCCTGGAAGAGGTCTACGACCGCTACCGCCGCACCCAGCCCGGCGCGCTGTCCCGGCCGCACCGCTGGTGGGCGCTGGGCGCTGGACAGCCCCCGGTGTCCCCGGCGCCGCGCTACATCGCCGTCCACCGGGACGCCGACGGCGTCCCGGACGGGTACGCCAGCTACACGCTCGGCGAGGCCGGGGCCGGGATCTTGACCGTCGACGAGACCATCGCCGTCGACGACGCCGTCCACACCGCCCTGGCCCGCTTCCTGCTCGAACACGACCTGGTCACCCAGGTCGTGTTCAAGCACGCCCCGACCGGGCACCCGCTGCGCTGGCAGTTCGAGGACTTCCGCGCCGGCGAGGTGACCGGCGACACCGACTGGCTCTGGGTACGGCTGCTGGACGTCCCGCGCGCGCTCGCCGCACGCGGCTGGCCCACGGACGGCGAGCTCGTCCTCGACGTCGACGACCCGTTCCTCGGCGAACACGGCCGCTACCTCCTCACCGTCCGGGACGGCAAGGGCGATTGCACCCCGACGGACCGGGAACCCGACCTCTCCCTGGACATCAGCGACCTCGGCTCGGTCTACCTCGGCGGCACCACCCCGAGCACACTCGTACGCGCCGGACACATCCGCGCCCACCACCCCGGCGCAGCCGCCCTCGCCGACGCCCTCTTCCGCGCCGAACGCCCCCCGCACTGCCTCCACTGGTTCTGACCCGCACGCGTGCCCGCCCCGCACAGGTTCCGGCCCTGCGCGGGGCGGCCGTGAGCACGCCGCCACCGCCGGCCGCCCTGCGTGTTCGGCGTGTTCGGCGCGACCGGTGCCCGCGACGTCGCCGTCGTGCGCGGGCCTGATGGGTGATGTTCGTGCAGGTCGGTTGGCCGCCGGCCCGGCGTCCGGGTGGGGGCTGCCGATACTGCGGGCATGAGACCCACACGCCCGACTTCACTGCTGTGCCTCGCCGCGGTCACCGCGCTCGTCGCCGTCAGCGCCCCGGTCACGACGGCCGGCGCTGCCGCGGGGAACGACGGCCGCCACCGGCCCTGCGTCAGTTCTCCGCTGCCCCACGACGGTCCGGCGCTCGACATCCTGCGGATCGCCGAGCAGGCCAAGGCCGAGATGGACCTCAAGTCCGTCATCCTGCGGGTCACCGTCGACGGTCGCGAGGTCGTCACAACCGCGCTCGGCGAATCGATGACGGGGGTCCCGGCCGAGCCCGCCATGCACTTCCGGAACGGCAATGTCGCGATCAGCTACCTGGGGACGGCTCTGCTGCGGCTGGTCGACGAGGGCGTGGTCGGTCTCGACGACCCCGTCGCGCGCTGGCTTCCCGGCCTCCGGGACGGTGAGCGGATCACCTTGCGGATGCTCGGCGCCTCCACCACCGGTCTCGTCGACTACGTCACCTCCCCCGGTTTCGGCGAGGCCGTCTACGCGGACCCGTTCCGCCACTGGACGCCCGAGGAGCTGGTGGCCATCTCGACCGGTCAGGATCCGTGGTACGAGCCGGGGACCAACTGGAGCTACTCGCACGCCAACTTCGTCCTCCTCGGCGCGGCCCTGGAGAAGATCACCGGAACCCGGCTGGACGTCCTGCTCCAGCAGAAGGTCCTGGGCCCGCTCGGACTCCGCGAGACGCGCAACAGCTTCACCCCCGACATCCCGTCACCCGTCCTCCACGCCTTCACCGCCGAGCGGGGCACCTACGAGGAGTCCAGCTTCTGGAACCCCTCCTGGACCACCGCCCCCGGCGCGGTGCAGACCACCGACATCTGCGACCTCGCCGCCTCGGCCGCCGGCATCGGCTCGGGTGAGCTGCTTTCCCCGTCCGCCTACCAGGAACTGCTGAACCCGGGGACGGTCGGCCTGGGACACCCGACCGACAAGTGCCCGGAGAAGGTCTGCATCGCGAACACCGAGGCCACTCACTACGGCATGGGCCTGCTCGTCCTGAACGACTGGGTCTCCCAGCACCCGCTCTTCTTCGGCTACACCGCCTCCCAGGCCTATCTCCCGTGCGAGCACCTGGCCATCGCCGTCTCAACCACCAAGGGCCGCAACACCCCTGACGGCCACACCGCCCAGACGATCACCCAGCGCATCGCCGCCGCCCTCGCCCCGGACCACCCCATCCCCGACTTCGGCTGAGCCGCACGCCCGCCGGTCGGCCGGTCTGCCGGACGGCCGGACGGCCGGACGGCCGGACGCCGGGCCGGCCGACGGCAGACCGGCGGCCACACGGGCACATGGGCACACGGGGATGAGTCAGGCGTAGTCGGCCACGGGCTGCGCAATCCCGGGACCGCCCACGTGTGGAGTTCGGACGTAGCCCTCCGGAGGCGTGGGCAGCGCCTGCACACAGGCTTCGGAACAGGCGTTGACCAGGAGCGGAAGTACGTCGGCGGCAACCCGCAGGGAGATCCACACCTGGTGGATCCCGACCCCGGCCAACGACCGGCCGCACACGCTGCACGTGCGGACCGAGGCGGCACCCCACTCCCCGGGCTCGACACCGCCGAGGTCGGGGGCGCCCTTCACCACGCGGCCGGACCGCAGCGGGGGGAACGGCGGGCGGAGCTTCTCGTTCCCGTACAGGGCCCGCGTGCTCACGGTGCTCCGCCCGAGGTCCGGACACCTCGTCAGCTCGTACGGGAACCAGTGCAGCCGGTACGACGTGTACGGGGCGAACTCCTGCAGGCTGGTCATCGCCCCGATCTCCGGGGGAATCCGAACCAGGTTGCTGCCGTAGAGGACGAACTGCTTGACCGCGGTGAGTTTCGCGATCGAGGGCGGCAGAGTGACGATCTGCCGCCGCTCCTGCGGGCTCAGGTCCACCAGCGGCCGGAACACCTCGCGCCCGTCGGCGGCCGCCTCGTCGATCAGCGCCAGGAGGTGCTGCCAACCCGACGACGACGTGTCCTGACGATCGTTGTGGAAGCGCACCCGACGCCGGTTGGTGACCCGGGACTGGTCGAAGCACGCACAGGTGTCGCGGTAGGCCGCCCCGCCGTCCGGGAGCGGGCCCGACGTGTCGGCCGACCGGCTCGCGTCCGACCTCGACTCTGCTTCGTTCGCCACGGCCTACACGATAGATCTCGCCGGCCGGCAGGTGGTGGCCGGTCGGGCTGGCTTCGGGAGACTCACGAGCGGCGAGAGACGGGTGACGAGCGACCAAGACGACCTGTGGAGCGTGCGTTCGCCCGTCTGCACTGGTTCCGCCGCCTGCGGATCCGGTGGGAGATCCGCAACGGCATCCACGAGGCGTTCCTCGGGCTTGCCTGCTGCGTCATCTTCCGGTGGCGCTTGACGAAAGCTCCTGCCTCAGCCGTTGCAGTCCGAGGTGGCGCCGAAGCCACGGTCTTGAACCACCGGAAACGCCTCCGTCGCAGCGACGAGCCATGCATCGATCTCGTCGTGGGACGACCTGATGGCGCTGATCAGCTCCATGATGGCGTCCAGCTTCCGACTGCCGACGTTCAGGCGCAGTTGCTCGATCGACACCTCCTGGTACGACATGCTCAGCTGCCACCAGAAGCGCATGAGGTAGCGGCACTCCTGCGGCTCGCGATCATCCGCGAGGCGACTGTGGATCACTGCTTGGACGCACTGCCGCTGGTCGTCGTCGCGAAAGCCGTTCCTGAGGTCGGTCAAAGTCACGGTCGGACACTACCAACCGCGCCCACCAACAGACGCGGTGCATTCATCCCGTCAGGAGTTCTCAGCCCGTCCGCGCCTCGGTCACCGTCACCGTGAGCAGTCCGGCGTTGTCCCCCAGGCAGCGATCCTGGTCGTTGACGTGCAGGAGGAGCGTGCCGTCCGCCTGGGCCGTGTAGCTGCCGTCGGTCCCTTCGCCGTGGCCGAGGCCGGAAACACCGCCGACGTGGGACGGGTCTCCGCCTACGGCGACGCCCGCCAGAAGCGCCCCGTACGGCTCGTCCTCGTCGATCTTGCAGCCCGGCAGGACCGTGTGGTCGGTGTCCGGGCCGTACCCCTCCGGGCCGACTCGGGCGAACGTCCGGTAGTCGACGGTCCAGGAGCCGGCGACCGGCCTGACCGTCACGGTCTGGCCCGCGCTGACGTGCAGTCCGGTGTCCCGCCAACCGGCCGTGGTGGAGCTGACGGTGACGTTCCTGCTCCACGGACGGTCGCTTCCGGCGAGCAGGTCGGCGTACCTCAGGTGCCCGCAGGCTCCGGCGTAGGCGGCGATCGTCCCACCGAGTCCCACCCCGCAGAGCCGCATCGCACGGGCCCACTCCTGTCGGCCCACGGCCCCACTCGGCCGTACCTGCGCCCCGCCGTCAGGTTCCCAGTAGGAGGCGCAGATCGGATCGACGGCGCCGGGGCCGCTCCAGCAGTAGGACTGCGCGCGGTCCACCAGATCAGCCGGCACGTACTGGGCGCGGGGACCGAGCGCCCGCGCCGCGACGCCGAGGGCGGTGCGGGGGCCTTCGTGACCGGGCGGCGTGCGGACGCCGGGCGAGCGGCTGTCGAACATCGGGTCACCGAACAGCAGGACCTGGTCGATCCTGGAGTGGAGCGGCCCGAGCGTGGGGTCCGCCAGGGCGTCACCGAGCACCCATGCGCCCTCGGAGTAGCCCGCGAGGACGAAGTGCTGGTCCGGGCAGAGCGTGGCCTGCGTCCGGAGGTGGTCGGCGGTGACCGCGGCGCCGTTCTGCTCGTTGGAGTGCAAACCCGGCGGCAGCCTGGATTCGCCGGTCAGAGGCTCCGGCTGCCCCGACTCGCTCCGTCGGACCTGATCCTTCGTCACGTCCGACCCAAAGACCTTGGTGAAGTCCGGCGGGTCGTACACCCCGCCCGCTGCGGTCTCGTCCACCCACTGGACCGTGAGGTTCTCCGGGCCGAGCGCGGCCTGCAGCTCGGGGACGACCTGCTTCTCCAGGAAGTCGACCGTCGGCGACACGTCTGCCGGACCACGGACACCACGGACGCCGATGAACGCGTATGGCCGGCAGTCGCTCTGCGGCTGCGCCACGGCCCCCGGCGCGCTGACGATCGCGGTGGCGAACAGACCGCCGAGTGCGCCCAGAACCGTGGTCCACCGCCTCAGCGTCGGGAGTCCGCCACGTCGCCGGCCGCAACGTCCGGCGCCTTCGGTACGGTCGAGCAAGCGCATGGCCGACCTCTCCCACACACCGGATCACCTACGCCTACACCGGATCACCACCGGGTCACCGGGGTTCGCCGGGTTCGCCGGGCTCGGCCCGCCGGACGGTTCGGGGCGGCAGCCGCTTCGGTCAGGGGCAGCCGCTTCGGGGCCTTCGCCCGCAGCCGTCCCGGTGTGTGGTCAGCATGCGGCGCTGCCCATTTCATGATGTTCCGGTCACCAGGCCCTCGCAAATCAGCCCATCGGGGCTCTGGGATGCCGACCGCACCCGTCCGTGCTGCGATGAACAGTGGCGTGCGGCACGGCGGCGCCATCTCTTGCGCCACCCCCGTCCCCAGACCTGGCACGCACTGCTGGCGACGCGTCACATCCGTGTGAGGAGCGGACAATGCAGATCGGACAGGTTCCCTCCACCTCCACCGGGGCGGTCACGGGCCGGAGCCGACCGCGGCTCCCTCGCCGGTGGGCCCTCCTCCTTGTGGCGTTCGCGATCTCCCTGGCGAGCGTTCTGGGCACCGATGCGAACGCGGAGCCGGCCCGGACCGCAGGACTTCCGCGGATCCCTGCCCCGGCCTGCCTGCGCACGACCCCGAACACGGGGGAAGCCCATGACACCTGGTCGTCGGCAACCCCCGTGCTCACCGAGCGCTACTTCCTCGCCACGGCCACCGGATGTGACGGCACCATCCACGCGCTGGGCGGACTCGCCGCCACGACGGAGGGCGCAGGACCGGAGGACGTCGCCATCACCGACGCGGTCGAGGCCTATGACCCGGACTCGGACAGCTGGAGCAGCGCGGCACCGATGCCGCAGCCCGCCGCCGAGGCCGCGGGGGTGGCATCCCTGGACGGTCGTGTCCTCGTCTTCGGCGGTCGTCCGGACGCCGGTGCGACGCCCACCGCGGCGGCCTTCGCCTTCGACCCCGCCACCGACAGCTGGACGACGGTGACGGACATGCCCGGCCCCCGGGAAGGGGAGGGCGCCGCGATCGGTCCGGACGGCGCCGTCTACATCATCGGCGGCACCAGGGGCAGCACCGAGTCCACGCTCGGCACGGTGCCCGACGTCGACGTCTACACGCCCTGAGCCCGCCGGCAGGGCACCCACCGGCGGGTCGCCGACCGGGTGGGTCGAGCAGCGGGCTGCGGCATCCGGATCCCCGGCGGCCAGCGGCCGGCGGGCGAGACCATCGCGCCCTGGGGTGCAGCGCGGGTCGTACGGTCAATCGGCTCGGCGGGGAAGGCCTTCGTCGATCTGCCGGTTCACAGGGCCGCGTGGTGGCGGTCGGACGGCGCCGGCCTCCGCGACGCCGCTTTCCTTGCCGTGACGTCCGACTGAAGCGGTAGGCCTGATCCGCCTTGACCTTGGCAAACCCCGACCGCCGGGTCAGCCGCCGCATGGCCATGGCGTGCTGGATCCGGCTTCGTCCCGAAACCCCCAAGGGTGGAAGCCGATCTGGGGAGTGGTCCTGGAGATGAGGAACTGACGTCGGAACAGGCCGCCACCGGCGCGAGCACGCAGGTCCTGCAGATCACTCGTGCCACCTGCGAGACGCCCTTCCCCCCACGCTCGGGGACCGCTTCACGCCGCAGAACGGCCAGGCGTTGAGGAACTGGCTCCGCGGACGCACTCCCGGCAGCGACCAGCCATGCGGAAGTCGACCGCCCTCACAGTGCTCCCAGCGGCACCCGCAGCCCGGGGAGGGGAGAGTTACTCGATGCCGGGGAGGGTCTGGAGCAGGCCTTCGATTTCCCGGGGGTCGGCGCCGGGGAGGAGAGGCAGGGCAATGTCCGGGTTGGACTCGGCCATGACCACCACGGGGGTACCGGCGGGCAGGAGTTGGCGGAACCAGGCGATGGTGTCGGCCCAGAAGGCCGGCTCGCCGTCGCGCAGGATGAGGTGGCTGCGCTCGAAGTAGCTGCCGTGGCGGGCCAGGCCGTCGAGTTCGACCTCGAAGTCGAGGTGGTCGGTGTCGCTGACTGGCGCGTGCGCGTACCAGGACTGCAGGTCGGGATACCGGGCGCGGAGGTGACGCTCGGCTTCCTCGCGCGACAGCGGCCAAGCGGTGCCGGGCGGGGCGGCGATGAAGACTGCGTCCTGCAACGGGGGCTTCCTTCTGGTGGGCACGGGACGACACGGACGCTGCTCTTCGCATGACGCGCGGCAAGCAGGTGCTGCCGCTCCCCCACGGGTGGTTCTCAAGCCTCAGTATGTCCGCTCGTGGATCACCGTCCTCGCCGACGGAATCGTCGACGGCCACCGGTACTGCCCTCGCGGCCCCGGCAGGAGGCCATGACGGGCGGGTGTGCGTCCCTGTCCTTCCTGGCCGCCGCGCCACCCTGCCGGGAAGGACCGACGGCCTCGGCCGACATAGCGCGTTCAGGTCCGGCGCCGAGGGGACCGAGTGGACCGCTCAGGAGCCACCGTTGTCACGGAGAGCGGCGGCCGCGAACACGGCGGGTGAGGGCTGTGGTGCGGGCCACCCCGGGACGGGCCGGCCGGCAGGACTTCCCGCACGGGCCGCCCCGGACCGGTCACCCACCGTCGACCATGTGCCCGGCCTCACAGCCCTCCCGG
>NZ_JAGIYX010000067.1:0-9313 GCF_017813315.1 Kitasatospora sp. RG8 | reverse complement strand
GTGAACGAGTACGGGCCCACGGAGACGGTGGTGGGTTGCTGTGTGTTCGAGGTGGCGTCCGGTGACCGGGTGGGTGATGCGGTGCCGGTGGGTCGTCCGGTGGCGAACACGCGGTTGTACGTGCTGGACGAGTGTCTGCAGCCGGTGCCGCCTGGTGTGCCGGGGGAGTTGTACATCGCGGGTGCGCAGGTCGCGCGCGGGTACGTGGGCCGTCCTGGGTTGACGGCGGAGCGGTTCGTGGCGTGCCCGTTCGAGGCGGACGGCGGCCGGATGTACCGGTCGGGGGACGTGGCGCGGTGGAGTACGGAGGGGCTGCTGGAGTACCTGGGGCGGGCGGACGAGCAGGTCAAGGTCCGGGGCTTCCGGATCGAGCCGGGTGAGGTCGCGGCGGTTCTGGCGGGGCATCCGGGGTTGGCGCAGGCGGCGGTCGTCGCGCGGCAGGACACCCCGGGCGACACCCGGCTGGTGGCGTACGTGGTGGCGGACGACGAGGACGCGGACGCGGTCCGGTTGTCGGGTGCGGTGCGGGAGTTCGCGGAGGAGCGGCTGCCGTCGTACATGGTGCCGTCCGCCGTCGTCGTCCTGGACGCCCTGCCGTTGACCGTGAACGGCAAGCTCGACCGCAAGGCCCTGCCGGCGCCGGAGTTGACGGCCGGGGGCGGCCGTGGTCCGGCCACGGTGCAGGAGGAACTGCTCTGCCAGGCCTTCGCCGAGGTCCTCGGCCTGCCGGCGGTCGGGGTCGACGACGACTTCTTCACCCTCGGCGGTCACTCCCTGCTCGCGATCTCCCTCGTCGAGTACCTGCGGACCCGCGGGGTCGCGGTGTCGGTGCGGACGCTCTTCCAGACGCCGACCCCGGCCGGCCTGGCTTCGGTGGCCGGCCCGCAGGAGGCCGAGGTCCCGGCCAACCTGATCCCCGTCGGCGCGACCGAGATCACCCCCGCGATGCTGCCGCTGGTCGAGCTCGACACGGCCGACATCGAGCGGATCGTGGCGCGGGTGCCGGGTGGCGCCGGCAACGTCGCCGACGTGTACCCGCTCGCACCGCTCCAGGAAGGCATCTTCTTCCACTACCTGATGGCTGTTCAGGAGGGTGGTGGAGCCGATGTGTACGCGTCCCCGACGGTCCTCGGCTTCGACACCCGCGAACTGTTGGACGCCTTCCTCGGGGGACTCCAGCAGGTGGTGGACCGGCACGACATCTACCGCACGGCGATCGTCTGGGAGGGCCTGCGCGAGCCGGTCCAGGTGGTCGCGCGCCGGGTCGAACTGCCGGTCGAGGAGATCGCGATCGACGGGCACGGCCCGGAGCCGGTGCAGCAACTGCTGGCCGCCGCCGAGCAGCCGATGGACCTCGGCCGGGCGCCGCTGATGCGGGTGTTCACCGCCGCCGAGCCGGACAGCGACCGCTGGTTGCTCCTGCTCTGCATCCACCACCTGGCGCAGGACCACACCACCCAGGACGTCCTGCTCGGGGAGCTGCGGGCGATCCTGTCCGGCGACGGCGACGCGCTTCCGGAGCCGCTGCCGTTCCGCAACTTCGTCGCGCAGGCCCGCCTCGGCGTGCCGCGCGAGGAGCACGAGCGGTACTTCACCGAGCTGTTGGGCGACGTCGAGGAGACGACGGCCCCGTACGGGCTGCTCGACGTGTACGGCGACGGCGCGGAGTCGATCCGCGCACAGCTCCCCCTGGGTGAAGAACTGGCCGTACGTGTACGCGACTTGGCGCGATCGCGGGGAGTGAGTGCGGCGACGGTCTTCCACCTGGCGTGGGCGCGGGTACTCGCGACCGTCTCGGGCCGGGACGACGTGGTGTTCGGCACCGTGCTCTTCGGCCGGATGAACGCCGGGCTCGGCGCGGAGCGGGTCCCGGGCCTCTTCCTCAACACCCTCCCGGTGCGGGTCCGCGTCGGCGAGGCGGGCGTCGGCGAGGCGCTCGACGGCCTGCGCCACCAGCTGGCCGAGCTGCTGGTGCACGAGCACGCGCCGCTCTCGGTGGCGCAGCAGGCCAGTGGTGTGCCCGGAGGCAGCCCGCTGTTCACCTCGATCTTCAACTTCCGGCACATCCAGGCCGCGGCCGAGCGGCGAGGCGGTCGGATCGAGGGCCTGACCGCGATGTTCTCGCGGCAGCGCACCAACTACCCCGTGGACGTGGCCGTCGACGACCTTGGAACCGGGTTCCTGCTGAGCGTCGAGGCGGTCGCCCCGGTCGACTCGGAGCAGGTGTGCGCGCTGCTGCACACCTCCGTTGACAACCTCGTCACGGCCCTCGAAAGCGCCCCGGCGACGCCGCTGGGTGAGATCGGCATCCTGGGCGAGTCCCAGCGCCGAATGCTGCTGACGGACTGGACGGACACCGGCGCCGCCCCCGCGTCGGCGCTGGTGCCGGCGTTGTTCGCGGGTCGGGTGGCGGGGTCGCCGGGTGCGGTGGCGGTGGTGTTCGAGGGTGTGGAGGTGTCGTACGGGGAGTTGGATGCGCGGGCGAACCGGTTGGCGCATCAGTTGGTGGCGATGGGGGTGGGTGCGGAGTCGGTGGTGGGTCTGTGCCTGCCGCGGGGTGTGGACATGGTGGCGGCGATCCTCGCGACCTGGAAGGCGGGGGCGGCGTATGTGCCGTTGGATCCGGAGTATCCGGCGGAGCGGCTGGAGTTCATGCTCGCGGACAGTGGTGCGTCGGTCGTCATCGGCAGGGGTGGTCTGTCCCTGGACGATCCTCAGGTCTTGGCGAGGCCGTCGACGGCTCCGGACGTCGTGGTGGGTGCGGAGCAGCTTGCCTATGTGATTTACACGTCGGGTTCGACGGGTGTGCCGAAGGGTGTGGCGGTTTCGCACGGTGCGGTGGCGTCGATGGTGGCGGCGTTGTCGCCGGAGCTGGGTGCGGCGCCGGGGGTGCGGGTGTTGCAGTTCGCGTCGTTCAGTTTCGACGCGTCGGTGCTGGACCTGGCCGTGACGCTCGCCAATGGCGGGACGCTGGTGGTGGCGTCGGCGGCGGAGCGTGCGGACACGGCCCTGCTGGCGCGGATGCTGCGTGACAGCCGTGTGAGCGCGGCGAGCGTCGTCCCGTCCTTGCTCGCGGTCCTGGACCCGCAGGCTGTGCCGGGGCTCGGAACGCTTCTGGTGGGTGCGGAGCCGATCAGCCGTGAGCAGGCGCAGCTCTGGTCCGAGCACCGGCGGTTGGTGAACACCTATGGTCCGACGGAGTCGACCGTGATGGTGACGGCGGGGCGGATCGACGGTACGGAGTCGGCGGTGCCGATGGGCGCGCCGGTGGCGGGTGCCCGGGTCTATGTGTTGGACGAGCGTTTGCAGCCGGTGCCGGTGGGTGTGCCGGGTGATCTGTATGTCGCGGGCGGGCAGTTGGCGCGTGGGTATGCGGGCCGGGCGGGGTTGACGGCGGAGCGGTTCGTGGCGGCGCCGTTCGGTGGCGTGGCGGGCGGGCGGATGTATCGCACCGGTGACCGGGCGCGCTGGACGGCGGACGGTCGGTTGGTGTTCGCGGGGCGGGCGGATGAGCAGGTGAAGATCCGCGGGTTCCGGGTGGAGCCGGGTGAGGTGAGTGCGGCGCTGTCGGCGTGTGCCGGCGTTGCGCAGGCGGCGGTCGTCGCCCGTGAGGACACCCCGGGCGACACCCGGCTGGTGGCTTACGTCGTCCCTGCCGACGGCCGGACTGCCAGCGGACTCCCGGCCACGGTGCGGGCGTTCGCGACCGACCTGCTGCCGTCCTACCTGGTCCCGTCCGCCGTCGTGGTCCTGGACGTGCTGCCGCTGACGGTGAACGGGAAGCTGGACCGGAGGGCCCTGCCCGCCCCCGAGTACGCCGCAGGAGGAGGCCGTGCCCCGGCGTCGGTGCAGGAGGAGATCCTGTGCGCCGCGTTCGCCGAGATCCTCGGCCTGCCGGCCGTCGGGGTGGACGACGACTTCTTTGCCCTCGGCGGGCACTCCCTGCTCGCGGTCTCGCTGGTGGAGTTGTTGCGCGGCCGGGGTGTGTCGGTGTCGGTGCGGGCGTTGTTCCAGAGCCCGACCCCGGCCGGTCTGGCGGCCACCGTCGGAGCGGACCGGGTCGTGGTGCCCCCGAACGCGATCCCGGCGGACGCGACCGAGCTCAGCCCGCGGATGCTTCCGCTGGTCGAGCTGGACCAGGCCGAGATCGACCTGATCACCTCGGCCGTCCCTGGCGGCGCGGCCAACATCGCGGACGTCTACCCCCTCGCCCCTCTCCAGGAGGGCCTCTTCTTCCACCACCTGCTCGCCGGCCGCGACGGCGTGGACGAGGACGTCTATGCGGTGCCGGTCACACTCGCGTTCGACTCGCGCGAGCGCCTGGACGCCTTCCTCGCCGCCCTCCAGCAGGTCGTGGACCGGCATGACATCTACCGCACCGCCATCGTCTGGGACGGGCTGCGCGAGCCCGTCCAGGTGGTCCTTCGCGATGCCGAACTTCCCGTCCAGGCAGTGGTGTTGGAGGCAGGTGGCGCGCCCGTGCGTGAGCAGCTCCTCGCGGCGGGCGGATCGTGGATGGACCTGGGCCGCGCACCGCTGATGCGGGTGCACATCGCCGCCGAACCCGGGAGCGACCGATGGGTGGCTCTGCTCCGTATCCACCATCTGATGCAGGACCACACGACGCTGGACGTGCTGCTCGGCGAGCTGCGGGCGATCCTGTCCGGCGAGGGGGACTCGCTGCCCGAGCCGCTGCCCTTCCGGGAGTTCGTGGCACACGCCCGGTTGGGCGTGCCGCGCGAGGAGCACGAGCGGTTCTTCGCCGACCTCCTCGGTGACGTCACCGAGACCACGGCCCCGTTCGGGTTGCTGGACGCGCACAGCGGTGGCTCGGCCGCGTTGGACGCGTCGCTGCCGGTGGGCGATGAACTGGCGACCCGAGTCCGCGAGTTGGCTCGACGACTGGGTGTGAGTCCGGCGACGCTCTTCCATCTCGCCTGGGCGCGGGTGTTGGCGGCGGTCAGCGGACGCGACGACGTCGTCTTCGGCACGGTGCTGTTCGGCCGGATGAACGCCGGCGCCGGCTCCGACCGAGTGCCAGGGCTGTTCATCAACACCCTGCCGGTTCGGGTCCAGGTCGGCGAACTCGGCGCGGCCGAGGCGCTGTCCGGCATGCGGCAGCAGCTCGCCGAGCTGCTGGTGCACGAGCACGCCCCGCTCACCCTGGCGCAGCAGGCCAGCGGTGTGCCCGGCGGCAGCCCACTGTTCACCTCGATCCTCAACTACCGGCACCGTCAAGGGGCCGGCCAGGGGGCCGGTGCGGCCCTCGAAGGCATCACCGGCCTGGGGTCGGACGGCCGGACCAACGACCGCACCAACTATCCCGTGACCGTGGCCGTGGACGACGACGGGACCGGCTTCGTGCTCACCGTCCAGGCGGTGGCCCCGGCCGATGCGGAGCAGGTGTGTGGGTTGCTGCGGACGGCGGTTGCGGGTCTGACGTCGGTGTTGGAGGAGTCGCCGGAGTCGCGGTTGGGTGCGGTGGATGTGGTGGGTGGGGTTGAGCGGGAGCGGTTGTTGGCGGGGTGGCAGGTGCCGGCGGTGGAGGGGCCGGTGGGGATGTCGGGGACGTTGGTGGGGTTGTTCGAGGCGCGGGTGGTGGAGTCGCCGGGTGCGGTGGCGGTGGTGGCTGATGGGGTGGGGGTGTCGTACGGGGAGTTGGATGCGCGGGCGAACCGGTTGGCCAGGTGCCTGATCGGTCGTGGTGTGGGTGTGGAGTCGGTGGTGGGGGTGGTTGCGGGCCGGTCGGTGGAGTTGGTGGTGGGGATGTTGGCGGTGTTGAAGGCGGGTGGGGCGTATCTGCCGGTGGATCCGGCGTATCCGGATGAGCGGGTGGCGTTCACGCTTCGGGACGCCGGCGCGGAACTGGTGGTGTCGTCGGGGGATTTGCTGGGGCGGTTGTCGGGGTTCGGGGTGCCGGTGGTGGCGGTGGACGGTCCCGAGGTCTTGGCGCTGGAGGGTGGCCCGCTGTCCGGGGCGGAGCGTTCGGTCGTGTTGCCGGATCATCCGGCGTATGTGATCTACACGTCGGGGTCGACGGGGCGTCCGAAGGGTGTGGTGGTGTCGCACCGGGGTGTGACGGGGTTGTTCGCGCAGTCGCGGGGCCTGTTCGGGTTCGGGGCGGGGGATGTGTGGAGCTGGTTCCACTCGTTCGCGTTCGACTTCTCGGTGTGGGAGTTGTGGGGGGCGTTGTTGCACGGGGGGCGGGTGGTGGTGGTTCCGTTCGAGGTGTCGCGTTCGCCGGAGGAGTTCCTGGCGTTGGTGGAGCGCGAGGGGGTGACGATGGTGAGTCAGACGCCGTCGGCGTTCTACCAGCTCCTTGCGGTGGAGGGCGACCGGCCGGGGGCGTTGGGGTCGGTGCGGGCGGTGGTGTTCGGCGGTGAGGCGTTGGATCCGTCGCGGCTGGCGCCGTGGTGGGCCCGGCATGCCGACGGCGGTGGTCCGCGGTTGGTGAACATGTACGGGATCACCGAGACGACCGTCCATGTCACCTTCCAGGAGTTGGACTCCACGACGTCCGGGAGTGCGGTGGGCCGCGGGCTGCCGGGGTTGCGGGTGTTCGTCCTGGACGGGGGTCTGCGGCCGGTGCCGGTGGGGGTGGCGGGTGAGGTGTATGTCGCGGGCGGGCAGTTGGCGCGCGGCTACCTCGGCCGGGCCGGTCTGACGTCGGAGCGTTTCGTGGCCTGCCCGTTCGAGACGGGCGGCGGACGGATGTACCGGACGGGGGATGTGGCCCGCTGGAGCGCCGACGGGCGGTTGGTGTTCGCGGGGCGTGCGGATGAGCAGGTGAAGATCCGCGGGTTCCGGATCGAGCCGGGTGAGGTCGCCGCGGTCGTGGCGGAGCACCCGGACGTGGTCCACTCCGCGGTCGTGGCGCGCGAGGACACGCCGGGTGACAAGCGACTGGTCGCCTACGTCGTCACGAACGGGCTGGGATCGACGGAACTCCAGGACCAGGTACGCGAGTTCGTCTCCTCGCGTCTGCCGTCGCACATGGTGCCGTCGGCGGTGGTGGTGCTGGACGCGCTGCCGCTGACGGTGAACGGGAAGCTGGACCGCAAGGCCCTGCCCGCCCCCGAGTTCACCGGATCGGGAACGCCGGGCCGCGCGCCGGCGAACGCCCAGGAGGAGCTGCTCTGCCAGGCGTTCGCCGAGGTCCTGGGCGTGGAGGCCGTCGGCGTCGAGGACGACTTCTTCGCCCTCGGCGGCCACTCCCTCCTCGCGGTGTCGCTGGTCGAGCACTTGCGGGCGCGCGGGGTGTCGGTGTCGGTGCGGGCGTTGTTCGGGTCGGCGACGCCGGCCGCGCTGGCCGCCGCCTCCGGCGCCGAGCCGGTGCGGGTGCCGGCGAACCGGATCCCGGCCGACGCGACCGAGATCACCCCGGACATGCTGTCCATGGTGGAGCTGGACGCCGCCGAGATCGCGCGCCTCGTGGCGCGTGTTCCGGGGGGTGCGGCGAACGTCGCCGACGTCTACCCGCTCGCGCCGCTCCAGGAGGGGATCTTCTTCCACCACCTGATGAGTGAGCGGGGCGAGGCGGCGGACGTCTACGCGATGCCTTTCGTCCTCGGGTTCGACTCCCGGCAGCGGCTGGACGCGTTCCTCGACGCCCTCCAGCAGGTCGTGGAGCGGCACGACATCTATCGCACCGCCATCGTCTGGGAGGGGCTGCGCGAGCCCGTCCAGGTGGTGCAGCGGAAGGCGGTGCTGCCGGTCCAGGACGTGACCTTGGACCCCGGGGGTCCTGCCGCGGTCGAGCAGTTGTCGGCGGCCGGCGGCGGGTCGATGGACCTGGGCCGTGCTCCGCTGATCGAGGTGTACCGCGCCGCCGAGCCGGGCACCGGACGCTGGCTGGCGCTGCTGAGGATCCACCACCTGGTGCAGGACCACACGACGATGGAGGTCCTGCTCGGGGAGCTGCGGGCGATCCTGTCCGGGCGCGGCGACTCGCTTCCCGCGCCGCTGCCGTTCCGCGACTTCGTGGCCCAGGCGCGGCTCGGGGTGGCGGACGAGGAGCACGAGCGGTACTTCGCCGGCCTCCTCAGTGACGTCACCGAGCCGACCGCCCCGTTCGGGCTGCTCGACGTGCACAGCGACGGCACCGGTGTGGAGACGGCGCAGCTGGACGTGGACGCCGACCTGGCCGTCCGGGTGCGGGAGGCCGCCCGCCGGCATGGGGTGAGTGCGGCCACGGTGTTCCACCTCGCCTGGGCTCGGGTGCTGGCGGCGGTCAGCGGGCGCGAGGACGTGGTGTTCGGGACGGTGCTGTTCGGCCGGATGAACTCCGGTGCCGGGGCCGACCGGGTGCCGGGTCTGTTCCTCAACACCCTGCCGGTCCGGGTGCGGACCGGTGCGGTGGGTGTGGGCGAGGCGCTCTCGGGAGTGCGGAGCCAGCTGGCCGAACTGCTGGTGCACGAGCACGCGCCGCTGTCGCTCGCCCAGCGGGCGAGCGGCGTGCCGGGTTCGAGTCCGCTGTTCACCGCCATCTTCAACTACCGGTACGACCGCGCTGCGCTGGAGGAGACCGGCAGCGGGCTCGACGGCGTGACGCTGCTGACCTCGCAGGACCACACCAACTATCCGCTGAGTGTGGCCGTCGACGATCGAGGGAGCGGATTCACCGTCAGCGTCCAGGCGGTCCGGACGGACCCGGGCAGGGTGTGCGATCTGCTCCACACGGCGCTCGGCCACGTGGTGGCCGCGCTGGTCGAGGACCCGCAGGTGCGGTTGGCGTCGGTGGAGGTGCTGGACGAGGCCGAGCGGCGTCGGGTGCTGGTGGAGTGGAACGACACGGGTGCGGGTGTTCCCCAGGTGACGGCGGAGCGGTTGTTCGAGGCGCAGGTGGCGCGGACGCCACAGGCGCCGGCGGTTGCGGGGGACGGGTTCGAGGTGTCGTACGCGGACCTCGACGCACGGGCGAACCGGCTGGCACACGAGTTGATCGCGATGGGCGTGGGTCCGGAGTCGGTGGTGGGTTTGTGTCTGCCGCGGGGTGTGGACCTGATCGCGGCGATCCTGGGGGTGTGGAAGGCCGGGGCGGCGTACCTGCCGCTGGACCCGGAGTACCCGGCGGAGCGGCTGGAGTTCATGCTCGCCGACAGCGGAGCGTGCCTGGTGATCGGCCGGACGGACGGGTTCGCGCACGGCGTGCCCACGGTCGAGTTGGACGACCCGGAGGCGGCGGCCCGGTTGGCGGCTCGGCCGGTGGTGGGTCCGGGTGTGGGGTCGGTGGTGTCGCGGTTGGCGTATGTGATCTACACGTCGGGGTCGACGGGTCGTCCGAAGGGGGTGGGGGTTTCGCATGCGGGGTTGG
>NZ_JAGIYX010000066.1:0-9738 GCF_017813315.1 Kitasatospora sp. RG8 | reverse complement strand
ACCTCCACCCCCGCAAACGCCTCCCGCACCCCCACCACAACATCCGCCGACAACGCCTCCCCCGCCAACGCCGACGGCACCCCACTCACCAAACTCACACCACCACCCCCAACACCACCACCCTCCGCCAACACCAACACATCCCGCACCAACACCACCGAACCCCCCGACACCAAAGGCCCGAACAACTCGAACACCGACACGTCAAAACTCAACGACGTCGACGCCAACACCCGCCCGAACCCACCACCACCAAACACACCCACCGCCCACTCCAACAACCCCACCACCGACCGATGCTCAACCACCACACCCTTCGGCACCCCCGTCGACCCCGACGTGTAGATCACATAGGCCGGACGCCGAGCCGACAGCGCGGCCCGCGCGTCATCCGCCTCCGTCCGCTGCGCCGGCAGCGCCGCCAGGGCCCGCGCCAGCTCCGGGTCGTCGAGCACGACGCGCCGGGTGCCCTCGGGCAGGGCCGCACCGGCCCCGGCCGTGGTCAGCACCGTCACGGGCGCCGCGTCGGCGAGCATCAACGAGATCCGCTCGGCCGGGTAGGCGGGATCGATCGGCAGGTACGCCCCGCCGGCCTTCCAGACGGCGAGGACCGCCGCCACCATGTCCACCTCACGGGGCAGGCAGACGCCCACCACCGACTCCGGACCCACCCCCTCACCGACCAAGTGGTGCGCCAACCGGTTCGCCCGCGCCTCCAGCTCCCCGTACGACACCTCGACCCCGCCGCAGACCACCGCCACCGCCTCCGGCGTCCGCGCCACCTGCGCCTCGAACAACCCGTGGACCGTGATACCGGAAACCTCCGCCGGAGTACCGCTCCACGAGGTCAGCATCCGGTCCAGCTCGGCCGCGTCGAGCACGTCGACGGCGCGAAGCGGCAGCAGCGGGCCGTCCTCCAGGGCGGAGACCAGGTTCTGTGCGGCCGTGTGCAGCAGCGCGCAGACGGCGTCGGCATCGGCCGGGGCAACCGCGTCCACGGTCAGCCTGAACCCGGTGCCCAGATCGTCCACGGCGACCACGAGCGGGTAGTTGGTGCGCTCGCGAGTGAGCAGGGCGCTGACGCCCTCGATCCCGGTGTCCGTGCCCCCGGAAGAGCCGGCGCCAGTGCCCGGCCCGGCGCCGGCCCCGCCAGCCGCCGTCCGGGCGGCGGCCTGAGCGGCGGCCTGGTTGTGCCGGTAGTTGAAGATCGACGTGAACAGCGGGCTCGTGCCGGGCACCGCGCTGACCCGCTGTGCCAGTGCCAGCGGCGCGTGCTCGTGGACCAACAGCTCGGCGAGCTGGTGCCGCAGTCCGGCGAGCGACTCGCCCACACCGGTCCCGTCCACGCGCACCCGCATGGGCAGCGTGTTGATGAACGGCCCCTGCACGCGGTCGGCCCCGGTTCCGGCGTTCATCCGCCCGAACAGCACCGTGCCGAACACCACGTCCTCGCGCCCGCTGACCGCCGCCAGCACCCGCGCCCAGGCCAGGTGGAACACCGTCGCCGCACTCACCCCGTGCCGACGCGCCGCATCCCGCACCCGGTCGGCCAGCCCCGCGTCGACGCCGAGCTGGGCACGGCGGGCACGCACACCGTCGCCGTGCACGTCGAGCAGCCCGTACGGGGCGGTGGGTTCGGTGACGTCGCCGAGGAGGTCGGCGAAGTAGCGCTCGTGCTCCTCGCGCGGCACCCCGAAGCGGGCCTGGGCCACGAAGTCGCGGAACGGCAGCGGCGCGGGCAGCGAGTCGCCGCGCCCGGACAGGAACGCGCCCAGCTCCCTGAGCAGTGCCTCCTGCGTGGTGTGGTCCCGGACCAGCTGGTGGATGCGCAGGAGCGCCAGCCAGCGTCCGCCGCCCGGCTCGGCGGCGATGTGCGCGCGGATCAGCGGGGCATCGGTGAGGTCAATCCAGCTTCCGGCGAGCGCCGGCAGCTGCTGCACCGGGTCCGCTCCCTGCGGATCGAGTTCCAGCTCCTCGACCGGAAGCGTCGCGTGCCGTGCCACCACCTGGACGGGCTCGGGGAGTCCCTCCCAGACGACGGCCGTGCGGTAGATGTCGTGCCGGTCCACCACCTGCTGGAGCGCGGCCAGGAACTCGTCGAGCCGCCGACGGTTGTCGAACCCGAGCACGATCGGCAGCACGTACACGTCGTGGTGACCGCCGACGCCCTGGTCTCCGGTGTCGGTCGCGAGCAGGTGGTGGAAGAAGATCCCCTCCTGGAGCGGGGCGAGCGGGTAGACGTCCGCGATGTTCGCCGCGCCGCCCGGGACCTGGGCCACCAGGCGCTCCACCTCCGCCGCCGTCAGCTCGACCAGCGGAAGCATGTCCGGGGTGATCCGGGTCGCGCCGGACGGAATGCGGTTCGCCGGAACCTCGGCCTGCACCGGAGCCGTCATGGTGGCGAGGCCGGCCGGAGTCGGCGTCTCGAAGAGGGCCCGTACCGAGACCGCCATCCCGCGCGCCCGCAGGAGCTCCACCAACGAGACCGCCAGCAGCGAATGCCCGCCCAGAGCGAAGAAGTCGTCGTCGACACCGACGTGTTCCAAACCCAGGACCTGCGCGAACGCGGCACACAGGATCTCCTCCTGCACCGACGCCGGACCCCGGCCGGCACCCGCCGCGGCGGCGAAGTCCGGCGCCGGCAGCGCCCTGCGATCCAGCTTGCCGTTGGCCGTCAGCGGCAGCGCGTCCAGCACCACCACCGCCGAGGGCACCATGTGCTCCGGCAGCCTGGAGACGGCGAAGTCGCGCACAGCTGCCGCGACTTCGTCGGCCGCCTCGTCGGCAGCGACCACGTAGGCGACCAGGCGGCGGTCTCCGGGGGCGTCCTCGCGGGCGACGACCGCCGCCTGCGCCACGCCCGGATGGGCGGCCAGCACCGCCTCCACCTCACCCGGCTCGATCCGGAAACCCCGCACCTTCACCTGATCGTCCGCACGCCCCAGCACCACCACACTGCCGTCCGCCGTCCAACGCGCCCGGTCACCCGTCCGGTACATCCGCCCACCCGAGGCGGAGAACGGGCAGGCCACGAACCGCTCCGCCGTCAACCCGGCCCGGCCCACATAGCCGCGCGCCAACTGCCCACCCGCGATGTACAACTCACCCACCACACCCGGCGCCACCGGCTGCAGGAACCCGTCCAGCACGAACAACCGCGTGTTCCCGACCGGACGACCCACCGGCACCACACCGGACGCCACCGACTCCGCCGTCAGACGCGCCGTCGCGACACCGATCGTCGCCTCCGTCGGCCCATAGTGGTTGAACACCCCACGCTCGCCCGCCGCCTCCAGCAGACCCTCCACCAGCGCGGCCGGGGCGGCCTCTCCACCGAGTACCAACGACGCCGCGGGCAGCACACTCCCCGCACCGGCCACCGCGGCCAGCGCCGCCAGGTGCGAGGGAACCACCTTCACGAACTCGATCCGGTGCTCCGCAAAGTACGCCGCCACCGCCGCCGGATCCGTCACCGCCTCCTCCGGGAGGATGTGCAGCTCACCACCGGTCGCCAGACTCGCGAACAGCACCGTGTTCCCCAGGTCCGTCGCCTGCGCCTGCAACAACGCATACCTGCCACCCTCAGCACCGAGCCCGACGCGGGACGGCACCGACCCCACATAGTTCGCCAACGCCCCGTGCGTCACCCCCACACCCTTCGGACGCCCCGTCGACCCCGACGTGTAGACGACGTAGGCCAGCCCGTCCGCCGACACCCGCACACCCGGCGCAGTCGCCGCCATCCCCGCCAGCTGCATCCGCACCAACGCACCGTCCACCGCCACCAGACGCACCCGACCCGCCGGCAGCTCATCCAGCAACTCCTCCGTCGTCAACGCCAACACCGCACGACTGTCCCGCAACATGAACGCGATCCGCTCCACCGGCTGCCCCGGATCCACCGGCAGATACGCCGCCCCCGCCTTCCACACCCCCAAAATCCCCACCACCGTCTCCACACCCCGCGGCAGGCACAGACCCACCACCGACTCCGCACCCACCCCCTGACCCACCAAATACCGCGCCAACCGGTTCGCCCGCGCATCCAACTCCGCGAACGACACCCCCACCCCGTCCACCACCAACGCCACCGCACCCGGCGACAACGCCACCCGCGCCTCGAACAACTCATGCGTCAACGACCCCGACAACACCTCCACCGAGTCGTTCCACTCCACGAGCACCCGCCCACGGTCCACGTCACCGAGGACATCCACCGCACTCACCCGGGTCCCGGGATCGGCGGCCACCGCGTCCAGCACGCGCGCCAGGCGTTCGGCGATGGCCTTGGCCGTCTCCGGGTCGAAGAGGTCCGCCGCCACGGTCACGGTGCCGCGCACCCCCGCCGGCGCGCCCTCGGCGTCGAAGGCCTCACCCACCATGACGTCCAGGTCGAACTTGGCCGCAGGACGGGTGGTGAGCACACGCTCGCCTTCCAGGCCGGGCAGTTCCAGCGCCGCATCCCCGGTGTTGTGCATCGTCAGCACGGTCTGGAAGAGCGGCTGCCGGGCCAGCGAGCGAGCCGGGGCCAGCTCCTCCACCAGCCGCTCGAACGGCACGTCCTGGTGCGCGAACGCCGCCAGCCCCGACTCCCGCACCCGCACCAACAGTTCGGCGAACGTCGGATCCCCCGACAGATCGGTCCGCAACACCAACGTGTTCACGAAGCAACCGACCAGATCGTCCAACGCCTCATCCGTCCGCCCGGCAATCGCCGAACCGATCGGAACATCCGTCCCCGCACCCAGACGCGACAACAGCACCGACAACCCCGCCTGCAACACCATGAACAGCGTCACACCCTCCGCACGCGCCAACTCCACCAACCTGGCGTGCGTGTGGGCGGACACCTGCAACGGGATGCTGTGGCCGCGATGGGAGGCGACGGGCGGCCGGGGACGGTCGAAGGGCAGCTCAAGCTCCTCCGGCGCCCCCGCCAAGGCCTGACGCCAGAACTCAATCTGCCGCGCAATCCGGCTCTCGGGATCGCTGTCCTCGCCCAGCAGCTCACGCTGCCACAGCGCGTAGTCCGCATACTGCACCGGCAGCGCCGACCAGACCGGCGCCGCACCCTGGCGACGGGCCACGTAGGCGGTGGAGATGTCCCGGGCCAGCGGGCCCATCGACCAACCGTCAGCTGCAACGTGATGAACCGTCAGGACAAGCACGTGCTCGTCCACGCCGACGGCAAGCAACCTGCCCCGCACCGGCACCTCGGCAGACAGGTCGAACGCGTACGAGACCGCACGCTCCACCGCCCCGGACAGCTCCTCCGGCGCGACCTCCTCGACCGGCAGGTCCCACACCAACTCGTCCACACCCACGACCCGCTGGTACGGCTCACCACCCGACACCGCGAACACCGTGCGGAGCGCTTCGTGGCGTGCGATGACGTCGCGCAGGGCCTGGGCCAGTGCGGTCCGGTCGAGGTCGCCGGTCAGGCGCAGGACGATGGGGCTGTTGTAGGTGGGGTTGGGGCCCTCCAGCTGGCCGATGAACCAGAGGCGGCGCTGGGCGAAGGAGAGCGGCACCCGCTGCGGGCGCGGGCCCGCGACCAGGGGAGCACGGGTGGCCTGCGCGGCCTCGGCCAGGCGGGCGGCCAGACCGGCCACGGTCGGCGCCTCGAACAGCGCACGGATCTCCACCTCGACACCCAGAACGGCCCGCACCCGGCTGATCAGCCGCGTCGCGAGCAGGGAGTGCCCGCCCAGCTCGAAGAAGTCGTCGTCGACACCGACGTGTTCCAGGCCCAGGACCTGCGCGAACGCGGCACACAGGATCTCCTCCTGCACCGACACCGGACCACGGCCGGCACCCGCCACCGCGGCGAAGTCCGGCGCCGGCAGCGCCCTGCGGTCCAGCTTGCCGTTGCCCGTCAGCGGCAGCGCGTCCAGCACCACCACCGCCGACGGCACCATGTGCTCCGGAAGCCTGGAGACGGCAAAGTCCCGAACCGACGTGGACAGTTCACCACCATCTTCATCAGCGGGGACAACGTAGGCGACCAGCCGGCGGTCTCCGGGGGTGTCCTCGCGGGCGACGACCGCCGCCTGCGCCACGCCCGGATGGGCGGCCAGCACCGCCTCCACCTCACCCGGCTCGATCCGGAAACCCCGCACCTTCACCTGGTCGTCCGCACGGCCCAGCACCACCACACTGCCGTCCGCCGTCCAACGCGCCCGGTCACCCGTCCGGTACATCCGCCCACCCTCGGCACCACCGAACGGACAAGCCACGAACCGCTCCGCCGTCAACCCAGGACGCCCCACATAGCCGCGCGCCAACTGCCCACCCGCGATGTACAACTCACCCACCACACCCGGCGCCACCGGCTGCAGGAACCCGTCCAGCACGAACAACCGCGTGTTCCCGACCGGACGACCCACCGGCACCACACCGGACGCCACCGACTCCGCCGTCAGCCGCGTCGTCGCAACACCGATCGTCGCCTCCGTCGGCCCGTAATGGTTGAACACACCACGCCCCCCGGCCGCCTCCAACAGCCCCTCGACCAGCGCGGCCGGGGCGGCCTCTCCGCCGAGTACCAACGACCCTGCGGGCAGCACACCCCCCGCACCGGCCACAGCGGCCAGCGCCGCCAGGTGCGAGGGCACCACCTTCACGAAGTCGATCCGGTGCTCAGCGAAGTACGCCGCCACAACCGCCGGATCCGTCACCGCCTCCTCGGGGAGGATGTGCAGCTCACCCCCGGTCGCCAGACTCGCGAACAGCACCGTGTTCCCCAGGTCCGTCGCCTGCGCCTGCAACAACGCATAACGACCCCCCGGCACACCGAACCCCACCCGCGACGGCACCGACCCCACATAGTTCGCCAACGCCCCGTGCGTCACCCCCACACCCTTCGGACGCCCCGTCGACCCCGACGTGTAGATGACGTAGGCCAACCCGTCCGCCGACACCCGCACACCCGGCGCGGTGGCCGGCAACCCCGCCAGCTGCATCCGCACCAACGCACCGTCCACCGCCACCAACCGCACCCGACCCGCCGGCAGCTCGTCCAGCAACTCCTCCGTCGTCAACGCCAACACCGCACGGCTGTCCCGCAACATGAACGCAATCCGCTCCACCGGCTGCCCCGGATCCACCGGCAGATACGCAGCCCCCGCCTTCCACACCCCCAAAATCCCCGCAACCGTCTCCACACCCCGCGGCAGGCACAGACCCACCACCGACTCCGCACCCACCCCCTGACCCACCAAATACCGCGCCAACCGGTTCGCCCGCGCATCCAACTCCCCGAACGACACCCCCACCCCGTCCACCACCAACGCCACCGCACCCGGCGACAACGCCACCCGCGCCTCGAACAACTCATGCGTCAACGACCCCGACAACACCTCCACCGACTCGTTCCAGCCCTCCACCACCAACGCCCGCTCCACCGGCTCCAGCACATCCACCCGAGTGACAAGTGCCTTCGGGTCGTGGGCCATTGCCGACAGCACCCGCACCAGGCAGTTCGCGAGCCGCCCGGCGACCGCCGGGTCGAAGAGGTCCGCGGCCACCGTGAGCACACCGCGGACGCCTGCCGGGGCGCCCTGCTCGTCGAACACCTCGCCGACGATCACGTCGAGGTCGAACTTCGCCACCCGCCGCCCGAGCGACAATGCCTCGGCCCGCAGCCCCGGAACGTCGAGGACGGAGCCGCCGTCCACGGTCTTCCCGGCGGCGTTCTGGAGGGTGAGGACCACCTGGAACAACGGGTGGCGGGCCAGCGAGCGGGCAGGGGCCAGCTCCTCCACCAACCGCTCGAACGGCACGTCCTGGTGCGCCAGTCCGTTCAGCACGGTCTCCCGGACCTGGTCGAGCACCTCGGCGAAGGTGGGCTCCCCGGACAGGTCGGTGCGGGTGACCAGCGTGTTGACGAAGCAGCCGACGAGGTCGTTCAGCGCCTCGTCCGTCCGCCCGGCGATCGCCGAGCCGATCGGGATGTCCTGTCCCGCCCCGAGGCGCGAGAGCGTCACCGCGAGGGCGGCGTGCAACACCATGAAGAGGGTCGTACCGCGCTCCCGCGCCAGGCCCAGCAACGCCTCGTGCAGGTCGGCCGGGACCGCCACGTCGACGGTGTGCCCCCGGTGGCTGGCGACTGCCGGTCGCGGCCGGTCGGTCGACAGTGCCAGTTCCTCCGGCACTCCGGCCAGCGCGTCACTCCAGTACGCCACCTGCCGCGACAGCAGACTGCCCGGGTCCTCGTCGTCGCCCAGCAACTCGCGCTGCCAGAGGGTGTAGTCCGCGTACTGCACCGGCAGCGCCGACCACGCCGGCGCAGAACCGCCCAGCCGCGCGGTGTATGCGGCCGACAGGTCCCGCGCCAGTGGGTCGACCGACCAGCCGTCGGTAGCGCTGTGGTGCGCCACGACGACCAGGACGTGCTCGTCCGGGCGCAGCCGGAGCAGCGAGGCCCGCAGCGGAATCTCCGCCGAGAGGTCGAACCCGCGCGCTGCGGCGTGCGTGATCGCGTCGGCCAACTCCTCCGGTGCCAGGTCGACGAGCGGAAGCTCGAACGCGGCCTCCTCGATGGGCAGGATTCGTTGGAACGGCTCGCCGTCCGCCACTGCGAAGACCGTGCGCAGGACTTCGTGGCGCGCGACGACGTCCCGCAGGGCGGCGGTGAGCGCGTCCTGGTCCAAGTCCCCGGTCAGGCGCAGGGCCAGTGGGACGTTGTAGGTGGCGCTCGGTCCCTCCAGTTCGCCCAGGAACCAGAGCCGGCGCTGGGCGTAGGACAGCGGCACCCGTTCCGGGCGTTCCCGGCGTGCGAGTGCGGCGCGGCCCTGTCCGGCCTGGCCCAGGGCGGCGGCGAGGGCGGCGGGGGTCGGCGCCTCGAAGAGCAGCCGCAGCGGCACCTCCGCACCCAGGAGAACGCGCACCCGGCTCACCAGCCGCGTCGCGAGGAGAGAGTGACCGCCGAGGGCGAAGAAGTCGTCCTCGACGCCGACCGCCTCCACGCCCAGGACCTCGGCGAACGCCTGGCAGAGCAGCTCCTCCTGGGCGTTCGCCGGCGCCCGGCCCGGCGTTCCCGATCCGGTGAACTCGGGGGCGGGCAGAGCCTTGCGGTCCAGCTTCCCGTTCACCGTCAGCGGCAGCGCGCCCAGCACCACCACCGCCGACGGCACCATGTGCGACGGCAGACGCGAGGAGACGAACTCCCTGATGTGTGCGGTCAGTTCGTCATTGTCTGCGTCGGGCGAGGCGACGACGTAGGCAACCAGTCGCTTGTCACCCGGGACGTCCTCGCGCGCCACCACCACGGCGTGGACCACATCCGGGTGCCCCGCCACCACCGCGGCGACCTCGCCCGGCTCGATCCGGAACCCGCGGATCTTCACCTGCTCATCCGCACGCCCCGCGAACACCAACCGCCCCTCGGCCGTCCAGCGGGCCACATCCCCGGTCCGGTACATCCGTCCGCCGCCCGTCTCGAACGGGCAGGCCACGAAACGCTCCGACGTCAAACCGGCCCGCCCCAGATAGCCACGCGCCAACTGCCCGCCCGCGACATACACCTCACCCGCCACCCCCACCGGCACCGGCCGCAGACCCCCGTCCAGGACGAACACCCGCAACCCCGGCAGCCCGCGGCCCACCGCACTCCCCGACGTCGTGGAGTCCAACTCCTGGAAGGTGACATGGACGGTCGTCTCGGTGATCCCGTACATGTTCACCAACCGCGGACCACCGCCGTCGGCATGCCGGGCCCACCACGGCGCCAGCCGCGAC
>NZ_JAGIYX010000065.1:0-10470 GCF_017813315.1 Kitasatospora sp. RG8 | reverse complement strand
CTGGCCGCGGGCCGGCCGGGCGTCCGGGGCCCGGGGGCGGCGGCGGGCGGTGGCGGCGGGCGCGCCGGGGGCGGGCGCCGGGGCGGGCGGGCCGTGGGTGCGGGCAGGGCCCGGGGCGGGGCGGGTGCGGCTACTCGTCGTCGCCGGGGGCGTTGATGCGCACGGCCATGTTCCCGGAGGGGTGGAGGTTGTCGTGCATCAGCTGGTGCAGCTTGCCGATGTCGGCGAAGTCGCCGGTGTGGCTGAGGCAGGGGTCGACGTCGCCGTTGGCGATGAGCCGGCTCAGTTCGTGGCACTGGCGCAGGTTGAAGCCGTGCGAGCCCTGCAGGCGCTTCTGGCGCATCCACAGGAAGCGCAGGTCGACGTCGCCGTGGTAGCCGGTGGTGCCGCCGCACAGGACGACCATGCCGGCGTTGTCGCACAGGTAGATGGAGGTGGGGATGGTGTCCTGGCCGACGTGTTCGAAGACGATCCTGGGGGCGCGGCGTTCGCCGAGGTGCTCCCAGAACGCGCTGCCGAAGCGGCGGACCTCCTGGAGCCAGCGCCCGGAGGCGTCGGCGTCCTCGATGTCGGGCAGCCGGCCCCAGTGGGTGTAGTCGTTGCGGTCGATGACGCCCTGGGCGCCCAGGCCCAGGCAGTACTCGGCGCGTTCCTTGCTGGAGGCGACGGCGATCGGGGTGCCGCCCAGGGCCCTGGTGATCTGGATGGCCATGGAGCCCAGCCCGCCGGAGCCGCCCCAGATGAGGACCGGGTCGCCGGGGCGCACGACGTTGGGGTGCCATCCGGTGAGCTGGCGGTAGGCGGTGGCGCCGGACAGGACGTAGGCGGCCGCCTGCGCCCAGGAGAGGCGTTCGGGCTTGGGCACGCACTGGTAGTCGTTGACGACGGTGAACTGGGCGAAGGAGCCGAAGTTGGTCTCGTAGCCCCAGGCCCGGTTGGAGGCCGAGGTCATGGGGTCGGCGCCGAGGCGGATGTCGGAGGCGCCCTCGTCCCAGACGCCGCCCGAGACGACGACGTGGTCGCCGACCGCGACGTTGTGGACGCCGTCGCCGACGGCCCACACGATGCCCGAGCACTCGGAGCCGCCGATGTGGAAGTCCTCGGCCTCGCCCTTGCGCCGGCGGGCGGCGATGACGTCGACCGGCTTGCCCAGCGCGGCCCACACGTTGTTGTAGTTGATGCCCGCGGCCATCACGTAGATGAGGGCCTGGCCGCGTCCGACGGCGGGGACGTCGACGACCTCGCCCTGGAAGGCCTGGACGGGGGCGCCGAACCTCTCGCGCCGGATGACCGAGGCGTGCATCTTGGCCGGGACCGCGCCGGTGGGGGGCAGTTCGCCGAGATCGTACAGTTCCTTCACGGTGGTGTTCCTCACTCGGGAGTGCGGACGGCGTTGTCCGCGCTGGTCGTTGTGCCGCGGCGGGGCCGGTGCGGGCGGGGCCGCCGCGGGGCGAGGGTGCGTTCCACGGCCGCCAGCACCTCGCGGGTGGCGGTGGCGGCGGCGGGGACGATGTCGGCCATCAGGAGGAAGCCGTGGACCAGGCCCGGCACGTCGAGGTGCTCGACCTCGACGCCGTCGGCGGCCATCCGGGCCGCGAGTTCGGCGCCCTCGTCGTGCAGCGGGTCGAACTCGGCGGTGACGACGACCGTCGGTGCCAGGCCGCGGTGGTCGGCGTTGAGCAGGTCCACCGCCGGGTCGCCGCCGTGTGAGGGGTCGGGCAGGTACTGCTCGTAGTACCAGCGCAGGTCGTCCAGGTCCGCCAGGTGGCCCGAGCCGTAGGCGTGCAGGGACGGCGACTTCATGGCGGGGTCGGCCGGCGGGTAGACCAGCAGCTGCGCGGCGAAGGCGGGGCCGCCGTGGTCGCGGTGGTGCATCGCGACGCCCAGGGCCAGGGCCGCGCCCGCGCTGTCGCCGGCGATCACGTGGGTGCGCCCGGGGAAGGCGCGCTGCGCCCACCGGGCGGCGGCGACGGCGTCCTGGAGCGGCCCGGGGTAGGGGTGTTCGGGGGCGCGGCGGTAGCCGGCGGAGACGACGACCGCGCCCAGGGCCACGGCGGTGCGCCGGCACACCTGGTCGTGGGTGTCGACGTCGCCGACCGTCCAGCCGCCGCCGTGCAGGTAGGTCACCAGGCGGCCCCGGTCGCCCGGCGGCAGGTAGGTGCGCACGCCGAACCCGCCGCCGGGGGCGTCGACGTGCAGGTCGGCGACCGCGGCGACCGGCTCGGGCGCGGCAGTGCCGCGGGAGCGGGCCGCGCTGTCGGCGTAGCGGCGGCGCAGCTCGGTGACGGTGAGTGTGCGGGCCGGCGGCGGCGGGTCGGCGGCCTGCCAGCGGATCAGGGCGCGGATGAAGCGGTCCATCGGCACGGTTGTCTCCTCGGGTCGCACCGGTGCGGGCTGCGGCGGCGGGTCGGGTGCGGCGGGTGCGGCGGGTGCGCCCGGGCGTGGCCGGCCCGGCCAAGGTGGCGGGGCCGGGGCCGCGCTTTCACCACTGGAGCAGCGTGAGACCGATCGAGACGCCGCCGCCCATGCCGACCAGGAGCACCTGGTCGCCGCGGTGCAGTGCGCCGGTGCGGGCGGCCTGGTCGAGGGTGACCGCGATCGACGCGGCGCCGGTGTTGCCGTACTGGCCGACGGTGCGGTGCAGCACGGCGTTGGGCAGGTCGAGTGCGGCGGCCAGTTCGTCGAGCATGACGCCGTTGGGCTGGTGCGGGACGACGTGGGCGATGTCGGCGGGCAGGACTTCGCTGTCGTGCAGGAACTGCTTGACCAGGCCGGGGACGGTGGCGCCGGCGAACTCCCGGGCGGTGCGCCCGTCCATGGTGAAGTAGTGCAGGCCGGCGTCGTGGGTGGCGGGGTCGTAGGGGCGGCGGCTGCCGCCGGCGGGGACCTCGATGAGGCCGGTCATGTCGCTGTAGAAGTGGAACATCGAGGTGCGGATGCCGTGGCCGTGGCGGGCCGGGCCGATGACGGCGGCGCCGGCGCCGTCGCCGAACAGGACGGCGGACCTGCAGTCGGCGGGGTTGAGGATCCGCGAGTAGACGTCGGCGCCGATGACGAGCCCGTACCCGCCGCAGCGGGCGACCATGGCGTGGACGACGTCGAGCGCGTACACGAAGCCGGCGCAGACCGCGTTGAGGTCGAAGACGGCGACGCCGGTGGTGGGGGCGCCGAGGTTGCGGTGGACGTAGGCGGCGGTCGCGGGCTGCTGCTGGTCGGGGGTGGAGGTGGCCACGACGATGACGGACAGCTGGCCGGGGGTGATGCCGGCGGCGTCGAGGGCCTGGCGGGCGGCTGCGGTGGCCAGGTCGGAGGTGGCCTGGCCCGGTTCGGCCCAGCGGCGTTCGCGGATGGCGGTCTTGCGGACGATCCACGTGTCGTCGACGCCGGCGGGTGCGGCGACCTCGGTGTTGGTGACCACCCGGTCGGGCAGGCACCGTCCGGTGCCCAGGATCGCGACGGGGCCCGGCGCGGGTGCCGTGGCGGGTGTCGTGGCGGGTGTCGTGGCGGGTGTCGTCATGGCGTGACGTCCGCGGGCAGGGCGAAGTCGGTGGTGGTGTCGGTCCAGTTCGGCACGGACTCGATCTCGATCGCGGCGACGGTCAGGGAGTAGCCGCCGCCGGCGCTGACCAGGAGCACGTGGTCGCCCTGGTGCAGTTGCCGGGTCTCGGCCAGGCGGGCGGTGCCGGCGATCAGGTCGCCGGCGCCCAGGTGGCCGGTGTGGCGGCCCCAGTCCATCAGCGAGCGTTCGGGCGTGATGCCGAGGGGCTGGAGGAACTGCACCTGCATCAGGCCGTGGCCCATGTTGGGCATCAGGATCCTGGCGAAGTCGTCGAGCTTGTGGCCGGTGGTGTCCAGGACGGAGCGCACGAGGGTCAGCAGCGCCTCCTCGCAGCGTTGCAGCACCGACTCCTTCCCGACCTCCTCCAGGTAGGACTTCTTGGGGGTGCGCAGGTCGTTGAGGGCCTCGCCGTAGAAGGTGGTGAACGGGTGGGCGCCGCGCCACAGCGGTTCCAGGGAGGCGTCGGTGAGCGACTGGACGGCGTGGATGCGGGCGAAGCCGCCGGTGGTGGACAGGACCATCGCGGTGGCGCCGTCGCCGCCGACGATGCCGTAGGCGCCGCGCCAGCGGTTGACGCCGGGTGCGCAGAACCGGTCCGCGGTGGTGATCAGGGCGGTGGTGGCGCGGCCGGCCTGGAGCTGGGCGGCGGCGAGGTCGATCGCGGCCATGCCGCCGTTGGAGAGGCCTTCCACGTTCACCGAGAACGCGCCGTGCAGGCCCAGTTCGCGCTGGATGTAGGGCGCGGAGGTCCAGCCCCAGTCGCGGCCCTGGTGGTAGAGCGAGGCGTGCACGAGCAGGTCGACGCGGTCGCCGGTGGTGGCGGCGGCGCGCTCCAGGGCGCGGCGGCCGGCGATCACCGCCATGTCGGGGACGGGGGTCTCACCGGTGGCGACCGGCAGGCACAGGATGTTGTTGACGGTGAAGTCCTCGGCGGTGTACCGGCCGTCGGCGACCGCTTCCTTCGCGGATTCCGCGGGCGGAATCCAGGCCGCGGCCGAGGTGATGTAGACAGGGGTGTTCAATTTCCAGTTCCTCCGAGTTCTGTGCCCGTCGGGCCGGCGGTTTGTGCGGGCTCCGAATTGCCGGGCCTCTTCGCCGTCCGGCCTCGCGCCGAGGTGGCCCGGTCCTGGCCGCCCGGTGCCGGCGCGGCCGGTGTTTCGGCCCGTCAGGCGGTGGACGGGGTGCGCGGTGCCGTGAGGGGTGTGCCGGGTTGTGCGGTCACCGGCCTGCCCGTGGGAAAGCCCGCCCGGCGAGTCCGCCCGCCCATTCCATGGGCGTTTCATCGCAGTAATTCCCACGCTACAGCGGCCGTCCCGGCAATTCGCATATGGATTCCTCATGACTTGCGGTTAATAGTGCACACGGCCCCGGGAGGCGGGGCGCGGGCGGGGCCCGGGCGCAGGTGGCGGCGGGCGGGGCCGGGGCGCAGGTGGCGGCGGGCGGCGGCATTGCCAGATGACGGTTCGTCAGGTCGGTTGCGTCGGGTGGTGGTTGCCTCCGCCGGTGGCGTGCCCGGTGGTGGCGCTGCGCCGGTTGCGTCGGGTGGTGGTGCCTGCGGTGGCGGCGTGCGCCAGGTGGCGGCTCGTCAGGTGGTGTGTGTGGTTGGCGTGTTGATTGCGGGGCGGGGTGCTGCTTCGGTGCCGGGTGCCGGGGTGGGTGCCGGGTGGGGTGGGTGCGGGGCGGCCCCTCGCGCGCCGGCGCAGGCATCAACTACGTTCGCCAGATGGATTCCGGCCCCCTGGACGATCTGGACCGCCGTCTCGTGCACGCCCTGCAGCTCGACGGGCGGGCACCGTTGAAGTACATCGCCGAGGTCCTCGGCGTGTCCGACCAGACCGTGGCCCGGCGTTACCGCCGGCTGCGCGGGTCGGGGGCGATGCGCGTGCTGGGGCTGCCCCACGCCGGGCGCTTCGGCCACATCGAGTGGCTGGTGCGGGTGCGGTGCACGCCGGACACCGCGGGCGGCGTCGCCGCGGCGCTGGCCCGGCGCGACGACACCTCCTGGGTGAGCCTGACCGCCGGCGGCACCGAGATCGTCTGCCTCACCCGGGCCCCGCACCGCAGTGACGGTGCCGCGCTGCTGCTGCAGAAGCTCCCCCGCACCCCGCGGGTCGTCGACATCTCCGCGCACTACATCCTGCACACCTTCTTCGGCGGTCCCACCGGCTGGCACGGGCGCACCCGGGCCCTGAGCGAGGAGCAGGTGCGGCTGTTGCAGCCGCGGCTGGCCGAGCCGCCGCCGCGGGGCCTGCGCGTGCCGATGCGCGAGGGCGACGGCGCCCTGCTGGCCGCGCTCGCCTGCGACGGGCGGGCCGGCTATGCGGAACTCGCCGCCGCGACGGGCTGGTCGGAGTCGACGGTGCGGCGCCGGCTGGAGTACCTGCGGGACGTGCGGGCGCTGTTCTTCGACGTCGAGATCGACGCGGCGCTGCTCGGCTACGAGACCGAGATCATGCTGTGGCTGACGGTGCCGCCGGCGGAGCTGGTGAGTGTCGCCGAGCAGTTGTCCCAGCAGCCGGAGGCGGTGTTCACCGCGGCGGTGTCCGGGCAGTCGAACCTGGTGGCGATCGTGGTGTGCCGGGACATCGACGCGTTCTACGACTTCATGACCACGCGGATCGGGGCGCTGAGGGCGGTGAGCCACGTGGAGAGCGCGCCGGTGCTGCAGTCGGTCAAGCGGGCGGGCCGTCTCCTGCCCGCGGGCAGGCCCCTGTTTCCGTCACGGTAGGCGCCGGCGTGTCGGATTGCGTCACTTCGCGGCCCGTGGGTGGGCGCCGGCGCGGCGGGCCCCGATGGTGGCCGGGTCAAGGGGCCCGGCGGGCCCCGGAGCATCCGGGAAGGGGGCTCTTATGCGTAAGTGGTGGCCTTTGGCAGCGATCTGCCTGGGTACCTTCATGCTGCTGGTGGACGTCACGATCGTGACCGTGGCGCTGCCCGACATGGCGTCGGACCTGGGCACCACGCTCCCCGACCTGGAGTGGGTGGTCAACATCTACGCCCTGGCGCTGGCGTCGCTGCTGCTGGGCGTGGGGTCCTCCGCCGACCGGATCGGCCGCAAGAAGGTGTACCTGTTCGGGCTGGGTGTCTTCACCGCGGCGTCGCTGGTGTGCGGCGTGGCCCCGGGTGCGGGTGTGCTGATCGGGGCCCGGGCCGTCCAGGGGTTCGGCGCGGCGGCGATGTTCGGCACGACGATCGCCCTGCTGGGCATGCACTACAGCGGCCGTGAGCGCGGTGTGGCGTTCGCGGTGTGGGGTTCCACCAACGCGATCGCGGCGGCGGCCGGCCCGGTGGTGGGCGGGCTGCTCACGCAGTACCTCGACTGGCGGTGGATCTTCTTCGTCAACCTGCCGGTCTGCCTGGGCGCGGTCGTGCTGACGCTGCGTTTCCTCAAGGAGGCCAGGACGCCGGGGCACCGGCGCGCGGACGTGGCCGGGATGGCGACCTTCACCGTGGCCAGCGGCGCCCTGACGTTCGCGCTGATCCGGGCGCACTCCGACGGGTGGGGTGCGACGCTGACGCTGGCCATGTTCGCCGTGGCCGCGGTGGCGCTGCTGCTGTTCCTGGTGGCGGAGTCCCGGGCCGAGCACCCCGTCCTGGACCTGTCGCTGTTCCGCCGGCCCTCGTTCACCGGCATCATGGTCAGCGGTCTGATCCTGCAGGGCGCGGCGTTCGCCTACCTGTTGTTCGAGTCGCTGTGGATGCAGTCGGTGCTGGGCTACGGGCCGGTCAAGGCGGGCCTGTACATCCTGCCGATGTGCGCGGCGGCGTTCGTCGTCTCGGCGCTGGCCAGCCGTTTCGGGCCCTGGCCGCCACGGGCGTCGATGGGTGGGGGGCTGGCGCTGATCGCGCTGGGGTCGGCCCTGCAGGCCGTGCTCGGTGCGCAGTCCTCGGGCAACGCCATCGTGGCGGGGCTGGTGGTGTCCGGGCTGGGGGTGGGGCTGGTGACGCCGAGCCTGTCGGCGGCGGCGCTGGCCTCGGTGCCGCCGGAGCGTGCGGGCATGGCCGGGGGCGCGGTCAACACGTTCCGCCAGCTGGGTTTCGCGTTCGGCATCGCCGTGTTCGGCGTGATCTTCCAGTCGCGGATCGAGAGCGTGCTGCGCGACGGCGGGCAGGTCGGCGACCCGCACCGGGCGGCCGTCGCGCTCAGCGGCGGGCAGGCCCACTCGGTGGTCGCCGCGGCGCCGGCCGGGGCGCGGGCCGGGGTGGAGCACCTGGTGCGCGAGGCGTTCGCCTCCGGGCTGAACACCATGCTCTACGTGTCGGCCGCGCTCGCCGTCGTGGCCTCGGTCGTCGCCTTCACGATGGTGCGCCTGCCCGGCGCCGCCCCGGCCGGCGCGCCCGGCGGTGGCGGGGCGGGGCCGCAGGCCGGGGCGGGGGCGGGGCGCACGACCGCCGACGCCGCGCGGTAGCGGCCGCCCCTTCCAGGACCGCGGCCGGCGGCGGTGGGTTCACCCCCGGACCCGCCGGCGCCGGCCGCACCGTGGTGGTGCGGTGCGGGCCCTGCCTGCACCGCCCGCACCGCACCACCACCCCCATTCCCTCGCCCCCTGCCCCGCCTGGCCCTGTCCCGTATGGCCCTCCCCCGCCCTGCTCCTCCCCCGCCTGCCCGTGCCCTTCCCGTTCCTGGCCCTGTCCTGTCCCTGTCCCGGCGCGGTGGCTGCGCGGCCGGGCCGGGACCGGGCCGCGGCGGGGTCAGACCCGGGTCAGGGCGGGCGGCGCGGCGGGCGGTACGGCGGGCGATGTGGCGGGGGGTGCGGCGGGGCGGGGTCGCACGGCGGGGCGGGCGGCGGCGCTGAGGGCGCACAGTTCCGCCAGGGCGCGGGTGAGGGAGCGGGCCGCGGCCCGGTGGCCGTCGGTGTCGGCCTGGCGGGAGGCGGCGAGCAGGCCGCCGTGTTCGGTCTCGAACCAGGCCAGGGCGCGCGCGGCGGCGTCCTGGCGGCCGCCGGCCAGGGCGCGCACCGCGGTGCGGGCCCGCAGCAGCCAGGCGGTGAACGCCCGTTCCACGGTGGAGCGGCGTTCGGCCGCGGTGGTCCGGGCCTGCGCGCACTCGTGGGCGAACAGGCGCACGACGGGCGGCATCCGGCAGCGCAGGCGCCCGGTGCGGTGGGTCCCGCGGACCTCCAGCAGGCGGGCGTCGACGAGGGTCTCCAGGAGGTCCTCGGCCTCGGCCTCGCCGGTCTCCAGGACCGCGGCCGCCAGCCAGGCCGGGATCTCCGCGGTGTGCAGCAGCGACAGCCGGCACAGTGCCGTGCGGGCCCCGGCGGCCAGGGCCAGGTAGGCCGGGCGCAGGCAGGAGCGGACGTCGAGGTCGGCCAGGCGCAGTTCGTCCAGCGGGCGGCGGGCGCCGTCGGCGAGGCGGCGGGCCATCTCGGCCAGGGGCCAGTGGGGTTTGGCGGCCAGGCGGCCGGCCACCACCCGGACGGCGATCGGCAGGCGGCCGCAGTCCTCGACGAGGGTGCGGGCGACGTCGTGTTCGGCGGCGACGCGGGCGGGGCCGGCGACGCGGCGCAGCAGGGCGAGTGCCTCGGCGGGTTCGAAGACGTCCAGTTCGAGGGGGTGGGCGCCTTCGAGGGCGGTGAGGCGGGAGCGGGTGGTGACGATGACGCGGCTGCCGGGGGCGGCGGGCAGCAGGGGTCTGACCTGTTGTTCGTGGTGGGCGTTGTCGAGGACGACCAGGGCGCGGCGTTCGGCGAGGACGCTGCGGTAGAGCTGGGTGCGGGCGTGGCGGGTGGCGGGGACGGGGGTGTCGGGTGGGCACAGGAGCTGGAGGAACCATTCGAGGACGTCGTGGGGGTCGGTGGGGCGGCCGTGGGTGCCGTGCAGGTCGGCGTAGAGCTGGCCGTCGGGGAAGGCGTCGAGGTTGTCGCGGGCGGCTTGGACGGCGAGGGTGCTCTTGCCGGTGCCGGGGGGGCCGGTGACGACGAGGGGGGCGGTGGTGCGGTGGTCGCGCAGCAGGGTGGTGAGGTGGCGTAGTTGGGGGCGGCGGCCGGTGAAGTCGGCGGCGGCGGGGGGCAGCATGGCGGGGCGCAGGGGCGGGCGGGCGGGTGGGCGCGGTGGGCGGGCGGGTGCGGGGTGGGCGGTGTGGGCGGGCGGGGTGGGGTGGTGGGGGTCGCCGGCGAGGATGGTGTGGAAGACGTCGTTGAGTGCGGGGCCGGGGTCGATGCCCAGTTCGTCGGCGAGGATCTCGCGGGCGCGCTGGTATTCGGCGAGGGCGTCGGCCTGGCGGCCGGTGCGGTGGAGGGCGGTCATGAGCTGGGCGCGCAGGCGTTCGCGGACGGGGTGGGCTTCGACGAGGGCGGTGAGTTCGCCGACGAGTGCGTCGTGGCGGCCGAGGGCGAGGTCGGCGGCGATGCGGCCTTCGAGGGCGGCCATGCGGGCTTCTTCGAGGCGTGGGAGTTCGATGCGGGCGAGGTGTTCGGTGACGCCGCCGAGGGCGGGGCCGCGCCACAGGGCGAGGGCGGCGGCGAGGTGGTCGGCGGCGGCGTGGTGGCGGTGGGCGGCGGCGGCGTGGTGGCCGGCGGCGGCGAGGCGGTGGAACTCGGTGTGGTCGAGGGTGGCGTCGGCCAGGACGAGGCGGTAGCCGGGGCGGTGGCGCTGGATCGCGGCGTGGGGGGAGAGCAGTTTGCGCAGGCGTGAGATGTAGGTGTAGAGCTGCTGGTCGACGGTGGCGGGGGGTGTGGGGCCCCAGGTGACCTCGCGCAGGTGGGCGTCGGAGACGACGCGGTTGCCGGCGAGCAGGAGTGTGGCGAGGACGGTCTTGGGTTTTTCCGCCACGAGGGTGAGTCCTCGTTCTGCCTGGCGTACTGCGACCGGTCCCAGGACGCGGAATTCCACCCCTGCTACCCCCTTGTGTGTGTGCGGGCCGGGCCGGCCGCGGGCGGTGGTGCGGTGACGTGGGGCCCGGGGGGTGG
>NZ_JAGIYX010000064.1:0-11327 GCF_017813315.1 Kitasatospora sp. RG8 | reverse complement strand
GTAGGGGCGGCCCTCCCGGCGGGGGCGGTGGGCGGTGAGGACCGGCCCGGGGACGCTGGCCCGGCCGCCGCGCCGCGTGCGGCGGGGCCCGCGGCCGGCCGCCGCCGGGCGGGCCGGCGGGGCGGCCGGCCGGCGCAGCGGGAGCGGTCCGGCGGCGGGGGCGGGAGCCGCGGGGACCGGGAGGCCGGGCCCGGCATCGGTCACCTCGATCCGCAGCAGGTCGCCGCTGATCGACGCGGAGACCTGGAAGCCCTCGTCCGGCCGGCCGCCGGCGCCGTGCTCGACGGCGTTGGCGCAGGCCTCGCTGAGGGCGACGCCGAGGTCGTGGGCGACCTGCGGGTCGACGCCCGCCGTCGCCATCGCACCGAGCAGGATGCGCCGGGCCAGCGGAACGCTGGCCGGGTCGCGCTTGAGGTGCAGAGTCCACCAGATGTCCACGGGAGGTCCCTCCTGGCTGCGGCTCCACATACAACTAGGTATCTCCGGGCGATCCGGCGGTGAACCGTGCCTGAGGTCCGTCACCGCCCGTTCGGCGGATGGACTGGGGCCGCGGACTGTGCCGAGCGGCGCACACCGGGGTCCGCACGCCGGGGCCGAACGGGGCATTCGTGGGACTTTCCCACCCTGCCCGTGCCGCCCTCGTAGGCGATGAGAGGATGGGGCCCGCCATGACTGCCCTCGCCGCCGCCCCGCACCCGGGCGCCCCCGCACCGGACGCGCCGGTGGGGGCCGCCGCCTGGGACCTGCGGCTTGCGCGGGCGGTGCCGTTCGCCCTGGTCTGCACGCTGATAGCGGCCGCCGGGCACGCCCTGGCCGGCGGCGGGAACGTGGCCCCGGCCGCGCTCGCGACCGGCTTCGCGGCCGTCCTGGTGCTCGCGGTGGCCTTCGGCGGGCGGGAACGCTCGCTCGGCGCCATCGCCGGTGCGCTCGGCGCGGGCCAGCTCGGCCTGCACTGCCTCTTCCACGCCCTCGGCGGTCACGCCACCGCGGCGGCCGGTGCGATGGCCGGCATGCACCACGGCGCCGGCGGCTCCGGGCCGCTGACCCTGCCGCAGGTGGCCGGCCGGCTGATCTGCAACGAGGCCCGGCCCGGCACGCTGGCCGGCCTGCCCGGCAACCCGACCGCCGAGCAGCTGGTCTCCAGCGCGGGCCTGGACCCGCAGGCGTACGCCGTCGCGCCCTGGTGGCAGGGCGGCGTGCTCGGCATGACGCCGTCGATGTTCGCGGGCCACCTGGCCGCCGCCCTGGTGGCCGGCTGGTGGCTGCGCCGGGGCGAGGCGGCGCTCTGGCGAGTGGTCCGGATCACCGCCACCGCCGCCCGGGACCGCTGGGCTGCGCCGCTGCGGACGGCGTTCGCGCTGGCCGCCGTCCTGCTGCGCGGCCTGCTCGGCACGCCCGGCGGCCCGGCCCGCCGGTTCGGCGCACGCGGCGGGGAGCACCCGCTGCCGGCCGGTGCCGCACTGCGGCACAGCGTGGTGCGGCGCGGTCCTCCGTTCGGGGCGCTCGCGTACTGACCCGCCGTCCCCGGTGCTCCCACACGCACCGGTCCCGGGTGTACGCCGCAGCCGGCCGCACCCGCACGCGCGTGGTCAGCGGCCTCCCCCACTCGTCCCCACGCCGCGCGGCCCCGTCCGTGCACGGACCGCCGTGCCCGCCGGGCCTGCCGCCGAGCCTCCGAACGGAGACCCCGAAATCATGCGTTCCCTTCCCGCCCGTCGCATCGCCGCCGTCGCCCTCACCGCCGCCGCCTCCGTCGTGGCCCTGGCCGGCCCGGCCTTCGCGCACGTCACCGTGAACCCGGGCAGCGCCCCGCAGGGCGGCTACACCGCCGTCGACATCCGGGTGCCGAACGAGAACGACACCGCCTCCACGGTGAAGCTGGAGCTCAGCCTCCCGCTGGACCACCCGCTGGCCTCCGTCCGGACCCTCCCGATGCCGGGCTGGACCGCGACCGTCGAGAAGTCCAAGCTCGACAAGCCGATCAAGGTGCACGGCAACGACGTCAACGAGGCCGTCTCCAAGATCACCTGGACCGCCGAGGCGGGCACCAAGATCGCCCCCGGCCAGTTCCAGGAGTTCCGCGTCTCGCTCGGCCCGCTGCCGACCGACACCGACAAGCTGATCTTCAAGGCGCTGCAGAGCTACGACAACGGCGACGTCGTCCGCTGGATCGACGAGGCCAAGGACGGCCAGCCGGAGCCGGCCAAGCCCGCGCCCGTGCTCGCCCTGACCAAGGCCACCTCCGCCGACGGCCACGGCGCCACCGCCTCCGCCGCCCCGGCCGCCGACGGCCACACCCACGACGACGGCGCCAAGGACGAGGCCGCCGGCTCGGACAAGGCCACCGACTCCACCGCCCGGGTGCTCGGCGTGGTCGGCATCGTGGTCGGCGTGATCGGCGCCGCGTTCGGCGTCCTCGGCCTGCGCCGCAAGAGCGGCGGCTCGGCCTCCTGACCCCTCACACCGGCGGGGCCGCCCCGCGCCGCACTTCTGCCCGGAGCGGCCCCGCCGGTGCTCCACCCCGCACGATCGGACCTCCCATGCCCCGCACCCCCCGTACCGCCCGCCTGGCCGGCGCCGCCGCCGTCGCGCTCGCCGCCGCCCTCACCCTCACCGCCTGCGGCTCCGACGGCGGCGGCACCAGCCCCGCCAAGGTCACCCGGCAGAAGGCCGACTCGCCCTACGAGGGCACCGTGCTGGGCAAGAACTTCGAGAAGCCCGACCTCCAGCTGACCGACACCACCGGCCAGCCGTACGACCTCCGGCAGAAGACCAACGGCAAGGCCACCCTGCTCTTCTTCGGCTACACCAGCTGCCCGGACGTCTGCCCGACCACCATGGGCGACATCGGCGTGGCGATGAAGAAGCTCTCCGCCGAGGAGCGGCAGAAGGTCAACGTCGTCTTCGTCTCCACCGACCCGCAGCGCGACACCCCGCAGGTGCTGCGCACCTGGCTGGACTCGATGGGCAGCGACTTCACGGGCCTCACCGGGGACCTCGCCAAGGTGAAGACCGCCGCCAAGTCGCTCGGCATCATGATCGAGGACCCGGTGGTCAACGGCGACGGCACGGTCACCTCCACCCACGGCGCGCAGGTGCTGGCCTTCCTGCCCTCGGACGACAAGGCGCACGTCCTCTACCTCAGCGGCACCGAGGAGAAGACCTACGAGCACGACCTTCCGCTGCTCGCCAAGGGGGTCTCGGCGTGAGGGGCACCGGCGTCCCCGGCTTCCGGCGGACCGCGCTCGCGGGCGCGGTGCTGGCGACGGCACTGGGCGGCGGCGCCATCCTGGTCGCCTGCGGGGCGGGCGGCCAGGACGGCGCCGCCGCCGACGGACCGGCCAGGCTGAGCGTCGCCGACTCCTACATCCCGCTGCCCCCGGCGGGCGGGATGGCGGCCGGCTACCTGACCGTGCGCAACGACGGCGGGCAGGACCAGCTGGTGAAGGTCTCCAGCCCGGCCGCCCAGTCGGTCACCATGCACCGCTCCACCGCCTCCACCATGGAGCAGGTCGAACGCCTGGACGTCCCCGCGCACGGCGCGTTGCAGCTCGCCCGCGGCGGCACCCACCTCATGATCATGGGGTGGCAGAAGACCCCCGCCCTCGGTGACGAGCTCGAACTCGACCTGACCTTCGCCAGGACCGGGACCATCTCGGTCAAGGTGCCGGTCAAGGAGCTCACCTACCGCCCCGGCCAGCAGTAAGGGACCCGCGAGATGCCGAAGGCCGCCTTTCCGCAGACCCTGCCGCCGGGCACCCCGCCGCCGCGGACCGCCGGAGACCGGACCGCCCGCCGCCGGATCGCCGCGCTGTTCGGCGTCCTCGGCGCCGTCCTCGCGCTGATGCTCGCCGGCGCAGGACCGGCCTCCGCGCACGCCACCCTGCAGTCCACCGACCCGGCACAGAACTCGGTCGTCGCCGCCGCGCCGCAGACCGTCACGCTGACCTTCAGCGAGGCGGTGTCGCTCTCCGGCGACTCGGTGCGGGTGCTCGACCCGGCCGGACGGGCGGTCGACACCGGCAACCCGGCGCACGCCGACGGCCGGGACAACACCGCACGGGTCGGGCTCAACAGCGGACTGGCGGGCGGCACCTACACGGTGGCCTGGCGGGCCGTCTCCGAGGACTCGCACCCGATCGGCGGCGCCTTCACCTTCTCCGTCGGAGCGCCCTCCGACACCTCCGTCTCCGCCACCGCACTGAGCGGCGCCGAGGCCGACAGCACGGTCGCCGCCCTCTACGGCGCCGGCCGGACCGTCGCGTACGGGGCGTTCGCGCTGCTGGCCGGCGCGGCCGCGTTCGTGCTGATCTGCTGGCCCGCCGGAGCGGTGCAGCGCGCGGTGCAGCGGCTGCTGATGTCCGGCTGGGTGGCGCTGCTGGTCTCCACCGTCGCGGTGCTGATGCTGCGCGGCCCCTACGAGCGCGGCTCCGGCCTCGGGCAGGCCTTCGACCTGTCACTGGTGCGCGCCACGCTGGACGAGCGGATCGGCACCGCGCTGGCCGCGCGGCTGCTGCTGCTCGCCGCGAGCGGGGTCTTCCTGTCGCTGCTGGTGGGCCAGCTCGGGCAGCCGCCGCGGACGGCCGGCCCTGCGGCCGGCCCCACGGCCGGCCCCACGGCCGGGGGACCGGAGGAGGACGCCGAGGAGTCGGAGCTGCGCGAGCTGGAGCAGCGCGCCGCCGAGCGGCCGCAGCGCGAGGCCCGGCTGGGCCTCGGGGTCGCCGGACTGGTGCTGGCGGTCGCCCTCTCGGCGACCTGGGTCGGCGCCGACCACGCCTCGGTGGGCATCCAGGTCTGGCTGGCGCTGCCGTTCGGCATGCTGCACCTGATCGCGATGGCGCTCTGGCTCGGAGGCCTGGCCGCCATGCTGGTCGGCCTGCGGCACGGGATCGGCGCGGACGTCGCCGACCGCTTCTCCAAGGTCGCCTTCGGCGCGGTCGCGGTGCTGACCGTCACCGGGATCTACCAGTCCTGGCGTGGCCTGGGCAGCTGGGGCGCGCTGACCGGCACCGAGTACGGGCGGCTGCTGCTGGTGAAGACCGGCTGCGTGGTCGCGATGCTCGGCGTCGCCTGGATCTCCCGGTCCTGGCTGGCCCGGCTGCGGGCCGACCCGCAGGAGGCGGTGGCGGTCGCACCGGCCGAGGCGCCGGAGCCGGTCACCGTGGCGGCGCACTCCGACGACCCGGTCCGGCAGGCCCAGCTGGCCCGCCAGCAGGCCGCCCGGGAGAGCGCCGGACGCGACCGCGGGCTCACCCCGACCCGGGCCGGGCTGCGCCGCTCGGTGCTGGTCGAGGCGCTGGTCGCGGTGGCCGTGCTGGTGGTCACCACGATGCTCACCAACTCGCCGCCCGGCCGGGTGGCCGGCGAGGTCGCGGCCGGGGCACCCGCCGCCGGTGCCGGCCCGGCCGCCCCGGGCGTGCCCGCCCCGCAGACCGTGCCCGGCCAGACCCTGGAGCTGAAGCTCCCGTACGACACCAAGGGCCGGACGCCGAACGCCAAGGGCACCGCCACCGTCACCCTCAACCCGGCCCGGACCGGGCCCAACGAGGTGCACCTCAAGCTGGACGGCGCGGACGGGCAGCCGGTCGAGGTCCCCGAGGTGCAGCTCGCCTTCACCCTGCCGGACCGCGACCTCGGCCCGCTGCCGGTCACCCTGGCCGCCGAGGGCACCGGCCGCTGGAGCGGCACCGCGCAGCTGCCGCTGGCCGGCAACTGGGTGGTGTCGGTGCAGGTCCGCTCCTCGGACATCGACCAGACCACCGAGATCAAGCCGCTGAAGATCGGGTGACCGCGATGGACAGCACCGAGAGCACCGAGAACACGCGGAGCACGGAGAGCGCCACGGCCGCCGGGCCCGCCGGCGGCAGGCCCGGCCGCGGCGTCACCCGGCGGGCCCTGCTGGGCACCGCCGGGGCCGGGCTGGTGGTCGGAGCGGGCGCCGGCGTGGCCGGTGCGGCCGCCCTGGACCGGTCCCCGGCGGGCGGGCCCGCCCCGGCCGGGCCCGCCCTCGGCGCGGGCCGGCTGCCGTTCCACGGGGAACACCAGGCCGGCATCGTCGAACCGCAGCAGGCCCGGGTCCAGCTGGCCGCCTTCGACCTGGCCGGCGGGACCGGCCGGGACGGCCTGCGCGCACTGCTCCAGCGCTGGTCCCGGACGGCCGCCCGGCTGGCCGTCGGCGAGCCGGCCGACGAGTTCGAGAACCAGGTCGCGCTGGACGCCGGCCCCTGCTCGCTCACCCTCACCTTCGGCTTCGGCGCCACCCTGTTCGACAAGGCCGGGCTCGCCGACCAGCGCCCGGCCGCGCTGGAACCGCTCCCCTCCTTCCCGGCGGACGCCCTCGACCCGGCCCGCGGCGACGGCGACCTGTTCGTCCAGATCTGCGCCGACGACGCGCTGGTCGCCGTGCACGCCCTGCGGGTGCTCCAGCGGCAGGCCGCCGGCACGGCGGCGCTGCGCTGGCAGTCGGCCGGCTTCGCCCGCACCCCCGGCGCCGCCACGCGGCAGATCACCGGGCGCAACCTGATGGGCCAGATCGACGGCACCAACAACCCCAAGCCGGCCGAGGACGACTTCGCCGCCAAGGTGTTCTGCGCCGCCGGGGGCGACCAGCCGGCCTGGCTCGCGGGCGGCTCGTACCTGGTGTTCCGGCGGATCCGGATGCTGCTGGACAACTGGGAGGCGCTGCCGCTGGACCGCCAGGAACGGGTGATCGGGCGGCGGAAGTCGGACGGCGCCCCGCTCTCGGCGGCCCCCGGCAGCAGCGAGTTCACCCCGGCCGACCTGGCCGCGCAGGGCCCGGACGGCTCGCTGGCCATCCCGGCCGACGCGCACGTCCGGGTCGCCGCGCCGGCCGCCAACGGCGGGGCGGCGATGCTGCGGCGCGGGTTCTCGTACCACGACGGCCTGCTGGCCGACGGCTCGCCGGACGCAGGACTGCTCTTCCTCGCCTTCCAGGCCGACCCGCGCAGGGGCTTCACCCCGGTGCAGCGCAAGCTCTCCCGGGGCGACGGCCTCTCCCGCTTCCTGCGGCACGAGGCGAGCGGCCTGTACGCCGTCCCGCCCGGCGCCCCGCAGGGCGGCTACGTGGGGCAGACGCTGCTCGGCTAGCCCGGGCGGGGCGCCCACCGCACGGCCGGGGCGCCCCGCCCGGCCGCCGGTTGCCCACGGGCCGGAACTCCCCCGTGGGCAACCGGCGAAATGGTTAAGGTGACTTGCTCGGTATCCCTTTCGCATGGAGGCGCGGCATGTCGGCGACCCGCTACACCTACCTCGGCCCGGCGGGCACCTTCACCGAGGCGGCGCTGCGCACCCTGCCCGAGGCGGCGACCCGGGAGCTGGTCCCGCTGGCCTCGGTGCCGCTGGTGCTGGACGCGGTGCGCGGCGGCGAGGCCTCGGGCGGGTTCGTGCCGATCGAGAACTCCGTCGAGGGCGCCGTCACCGCGACCAACGACGAACTTGCCTCGGGCGCCGCGCTGATGATCTACCGCGAGGTGCTGCTGCCGATCTCCTTCGCGCTGCTGGTCCGGCCCGGGACGGAGCTGGCCGACATCAAGACCGTCACCAGCCACCCGGTGGCCCAGCCGCAGGTGCGCCGCTGGCTGGCGGCCAACCTGCCGGAGGCGCGGTGGGAGTCCTCGGCCTCCAACGCAGACGGCGCCCGGCTGGTCTCCGAGGGGCGGTTCGACGGCGCGTTCGCGGGCGAGTTCGCGGCGCCGATCTACGGCCTGGACCCGCTGGTCAAGGACATCGCCGACGCGGCCAACGCGACCACCCGGTTCGTCCTGGTCGGCCGGCCCGGGAGGGTCTCCTCGCCGACCGGCGCGGACAAGACCTCGATGGTGGTCTGGCTGCCGGACGACCACCCGGGCGCGCTGCTGGAGCTGCTCCAGGAGTTCGCGGTGCGCGGGGTCAACCTGATGCGGATCGAGTCCCGGCCCACCGGGGAGGGGCTCGGCAACTACTGCTTCCTCATCGACTGCGAGGGGCACCTCACCGACCGCCGGGTGAGCGAGGCGCTGATGGGCCTCAAGCGGACCTGCCCGCAGGTCCGCTTCCTCGGCTCCTATCCGCGGGCCGACCAGCAGGCCTCCGGGCACCAGCGGCCGGGGACCTCGGACACCGATTTCACCGAGGCGGCCGACTGGCTCTCCCGGTGCCTCGACGGCCGCGGCGACATTTGAGGGCCTGGCGACATCTGATCGCCGGCTTTTGTCCTCCTGACCTTTTCCGACCGTTTTCGACCCCGCCCGGACGGCGGTACGGGTGACCGCACCGGGCGTCCGCCCGTCGTCCACAGGGGCCCGCGCCGCCGGAACCGGCTGTCCACAGGACCGTCCACTGTCCACAGCCCCGAGTTATCCACAGGCCTGGGGACGAGTCGACAAACCGGTATAGCCACTACGCGTATCGGTCGGATCATCGGTTAGCGTCGCAGAGATGACCAATCGGACCAGAGTCACCCGTGTGCCAGTAAATCACCCGTCCGAGTGCTTCAATTTCCTCACCCAAGAAGGTCAAGTGAGGTTTGAAACCTCAATTCCTTAGTCGGGCACATCGTCCACCGGGGAGGCCCGGCCGTCCACAGCCCACCGGACCCTCCTGTGGATAACCTCACAGCGAGCCGTTCCTCACAGGGGTTATCCACAGGCTCCGGGGAGTTATCCCCAGGGGAAAACCCGTACCGGTGGAGGGGCCCCCGCCCGGTAGGCTTGGGCCCGTGATTGACCTTCGCCTGCTTCGTGAGGACCCTGACCGAGTGCGCGCCTCGCAGCGCGTCCGTGGCGAGGACGTCGACCTGGTCGACGCCCTCCTCTCCGCCGACGAGCGGCGCCGGTCCTCGGGCAGTCGCTTCGACGAACTGCGCAACGAGCAGAAGACGCTCGGCAAGCAGGTCGCCAAGGCCCAGGGCGAGGAGAAGACCGCCCTGCTCCAGCGCACCAAGGAACTGGCCGCCGAGGTCAAGGCCGCCGACGCCGAGCAGAGCGCGGCCAAGGACGAGGCCGAGCGCCTGCTCCGCTCGCTGGCGAACCTCATCGACCCGGCCGCCCCGGTCGGCGGCGAGGAGGACTTCGTCACGCTGGAGGAGATCGGCACCCCGCGCGACTTCGCCGCCGAGGGGTTCGAGCCCCGCGACCACGTCGAGCTGGGGCAGATCCTCGGCGCGATCGACACCGAGCGCGGCGCCAAGGTCGCCGGCGCACGGTCCTACTACCTGACCGGTGTCGGCGCGCTGCTGGAGCTCGCCCTGGTCAACATGGCGATCGCCCAGGCCACCGCGGCCGGCTTCACCCCGATGATCACCCCGGCCCTGGTCCGCCCGGCCGCCATGGACGGCACCGGCTTCCTCGGCCAGGCCGCCGAGAACGTGTACTTCCTCCCCGAGGAGGAGCGCTACCTCGTCGGCACCAGCGAGGTCCCGCTCGCGGCGTACCACATGGACGAGATCATCGACGCCGAGAAGCTGCCGCTGCGGTACGCCGGCTACTCGTCCTGCTTCCGCCGCGAGGCCGGCACCTACGGCAAGGACACCCGCGGCATCATCCGCGTCCACCAGTTCGAGAAGGTGGAGATGTTCGTCTTCACCTCGCCCGAGGACGCCGAGAACGAGCACCGCCGCCTGCTCCAGTGGGAGAAGGACTTCCTCAACGCCCTGGAGCTGCCCTACCGGGTGATCGACGTCGCCTCCGGCGACCTCGGCTCCTCGGCCGCGCGCAAGTTCGACATCGAGGCGTGGATCCCGACCCAGGGCAAGTACCGCGAGGTCACCTCGACCTCCAACACCACCGAGTACCAGTCCCGCCGGCTCTCCATCCGGATGCGCGAGGAGGGCAAGGTCCGCCCGCTGGCCACGCTGAACGGCACCCTGGTCGCCGTCCCGCGCACCATCGTCGCGATCCTGGAGAACCACCAGCAGGCCGACGGCTCGGTCGTCGTGCCGGAGGCGCTGCGGCCGTACCTCGGCGGGCGCTCCGTCCTCCCGCCGGTCAAGTAGCCGACTGCCCCACCTGCACCACCGCCCGAAAGCAACTCCCGGGAGACGTTCGGCCCATGAGCAGCATCAGCCCCAGCCCCGTCTCCCCCGTCGACGGTGGCGGCCTGCCCTTCCGGCTGGTCGCCACCGACCTCGACGGCACGCTGCTCACCAGCGAGGAGACCGTCTCCGAGCGCACCCGGGCCGCGCTCGCCACGGCCACCGGTGCCGGGGCGCTGCACATCATCGTCACCGGCCGCTCCGCCGCCTGGGCCCGGCCGGTCTTCGACGAGATCGGCTACCAGGGGATAGCGGTCTGCGGCCAGGGCGCGCAGGTCTACGACGCGGGCGCGCACAAGCTGCTCACCTCGCTCACCCTGGACCGCCGGCTGGCCGCGCTGGCGATCGCCAAGATCGAGGCGGAGGCCGGCCCGCTGGCCGTCGCCGCCAACCAGGACGGCCTGGACGGCGAGGTGCTGGCCGGCCCCGGCTACGAGCTGCTGATCGGCTCCGACCTGCCGGTGACGCGGGTCGCCAAGGACGAGCTGTTCGCCTCCCCGCTCAGCAAGCTGTACATCCAGCACCGCGGTCTGACCGACGACGGCCTCGCCGAGGTCGCCCGCCGGGTGGCCGGCGACCTGGTCGGCGTCGTCATGGCGGGCGCCGGCATCGTCGAACTGCTGCCGCTCGGCCTCTCCAAGGCCACCGGGCTGGCCGTCGCCGCCCGCCGGCTGGGCGTGAAGGCCGCCGACACCATCGCCTTCGGTGACATGCCCAACGACGTGCCGATGTTCGGCTGGGCCGCGCACGGCGTCGCCATGGCCAACGCGCACGCGGAACTGCTGGCGGTCGCCGACGAGGTCACCGTCAGCAACGACGAGGACGGCGTCGCGGCCGTCCTGGAGCGGCTCTACCCGGCTCGGTGAGCAGGGGGGAACGGGCGGGGTGGGTGTGGACCGGGTCGCGGGCCGTTCCGGCGGCACCCGGATGCTGACCGTCACAGAAAGAGTTTGTATGCTCCGCTGAAGCTCCGCGTCTCCCGGTGCGGTGCTCCTGTGCGGTGCTCCCGGCGGACCCGGGCCGTGCCCCCGGGACACGTACAGGATTGCTGCTTCCGCCGCTGAGAGGTACGCGCATGTCAGGCCAGTGGGACGAGAGCACGTCGGGGGCGGGCGGCCGGCGGCGCGCCGAGGGCGGCTCGCGGGGCGGCGGCTCGCCGCGTGGCACCGGCGCGCGCGGCGGCAGCACGCGTGGCAACGGCACGCGCGGCGCGGGCGCCCAGGGTGCCGGCACCCCGCGCGGCGTGCGCACCGAGCAGACGGCCGACGCGGGCGGACGCGTCCCGGCGCCACGGCCC
>NZ_JAGIYX010000063.1:0-11584 GCF_017813315.1 Kitasatospora sp. RG8 | reverse complement strand
GAGATAGGCGGGGTGTTCGGGCAGCAGGCCGGGCTGGGGGGCGTGTCCGGGGCGGTCCGTGAGCAGTGCCTGCGTGGCGGGCTCGTCCAGGACGAGGCGGGGGACGTTCTCGGTTTCGGGGAGAAGGTGGCTGGTGGGGGTGTGGGTGAGCACGCACTGCGGGGCCGAGTCGCGGAGCATCTGCGCGATGCGTTCGGCGGGGTACTGCGGGTCGACGGGGACGTAGGCGGCGCCGGCCTTCACGGCGGCGAGCAGGGCGAGGACCATGTCGGTCGAGCGCTCCATGAACACCGCCACCCGCGACTCCGGGCCGACGCCCTGCTCGGTGAGCAGGTGGGCGAGCCGGTTCGCCCGGGTGTCGAGTTCGGCATAGGTGAGCCGGGTGTCCCCGGAGACCAGCGCGACCGCGTCCGGGGTCCGCTCGGCCTGCGCGCTCAGCAGCTCGGGCAGCGTCGCCCCGGCCAGGGGGCGGGCGGTGTCGTTCCACTCCACGAGGACGCGCTCGCGCTCCCCGGCGGACAGGACCTGTACCCGGTCGACGGGGTCGGCCGGGCGGGCGGTGACCGCCTCCAGCACCCGCACGAACCGCTCCGCGATCGCCTCGACGGTGCCGTGGTCGAACAGATCGGTGGCGTAAGCAAGTTGGCCACGCACACCGTGCGGGCGGGCACCCTCGAAGGTCTCCTGCAAGGTCAGAGACAGGTCGAACTTGGCGGGCGGCAGCGGCCCCGGCAGCACGCTCGCCCGCAGGCCCGGCAGGTCGAGGTCCGGGTCGGTGTTGTTCTGCAGGGCCAGCATGACCTGGAAGAGCGGGTGGCGGGCCATCGACCGGACGGGGGCGAGCTCCTCCACCAGGCGCTCGAACGGCACGTCCTGGTGCGAGAAGGCGTCCAGCGCCCGCTCACGCACCCGTCGCAGGACCTCGCCGAACGACGGGCTCCCCGACACGTCCGTCCGCAGCACCAGCGTGTTCACGAAGAACCCGACGAGGTCGTCGAGGGCCTGGTCGGTACGGCCGGCCACCGGCGTGCCGATCGGCACATCCTCGCCCGCGCCCAGGCGCGACAGCAGGACCGCCAACGCGGCCTGGAACACCATGAACACCGTCACGCCCTCGGCGCGGGCCAGCTCCGCGATCCGCGCGTGCAGTTCGGCCGGGACCACCAGGTCCACGTTGCCGCCCCGGTGGGTCGCCACCGCCGGACGCGTCCGGTCGAACGGCAGGACCAGCTCCTGGGGCGATCCCTCCAACACGGAACGCCAGTAGGCCAACTGCCCCGACAGCACACTGTCCGCGTCACCGGCATCACCGAGGAGCTCACGCTGCCACAACGTGTAGTCGGCGTACTGCACCGGCAGGGGCTCCCAGGCCGGCGCCCCACCCGCGCACCGCGCCGCGTACGCCGTCGACACGTCCCGCGCCAGCGGACCCAGCGACCAGCCGTCACCGGCGATGTGATGCACCAACAGGACGAGCACGTGCTCGCGCTCGCCGCACGGGAACAGCCATGCCCGGAACGGCACCTGCTGCGAGAGGTCGAACGCGTACCGGGCCGCCTCCGCGATCGCCTCCGCCACGGCCGGCGAATCGGCGGTCGAACCGGCCGGTGCCGCGGGCGCCACCGTCAGCACCTCGCCGACGGCACTCGCCTCCAGGATGTCCTGATACGGCCGGCCTTCCACGGACGTGAACACCGTCCGCAGCACCTCGTGCCGCTCCAGCACGTCCCGTAGCGCCGCCCCGAGCGCCCCACGGTCGAGGTCGCCCTCCAACCGGAGCACCGCCGGGAGGTTGTAGATCGAGCTCGACCCTTCCAACTGGCCCAGGAACCACAAGCGCTGCTGCGCAAACGACAAGGGCACCATCAGTGGGATTCTCCTAGCTCGTCGAGCAACCCGAGGCAGGACGACGCACCGGTGAGCCGCTCGCACGAGCGCTCACACTATTTCCCCCGGAGGCCGTTAGGCCTGTTGCCTGCAACCTGAATCTTTGATTAAAGCGTCCAGTTGACCTGGTACGTACAAAAAGACCTTAGTAACAGCAGTAGGCATCACTGCGCGGCAGTAGAAAAGGATCCCGAGCCAACAGTGGCGAGAACCACCGTGCCAAGCATAAGAGACCGACTACTACAGAGGCAGTGCCGCCTAAAGGACTACACGAACTTCGGAGCGCTTGGCAAGTGATCTTATCCACCCCTCAGGAGGGGCAACTGTACATGATCATCGCAAATAGGACATAAGCGTTCGACTGTATGCAAAGCTCTACCCTGGCCTCGCCGATCTGACGCGTGATAAGGTCCCTGACCTAGCCCTTTGATCGATCGAGGGCATCACTGGCTGAACACTCGGGGGAGACAGCAACGGTGGCAACAGAGGGCTTCAGTGCCGTGCGGCTCGGGGGAATAGTCGGCCCATTGGCCACCCCACCCGCACGCAGAATCTTCACGGAAAAAGAACTTCCCGAGCCAACTTTCCCAAGCCGCCCCGCCGAGCGCTCTCATCCGCTATCCCGCGCTTGAAGACTCCGTAGCGAACCCGTGCAGGACCAAGGGCTCACACGCCTGGCCTGCCGCGTTTCGCGCGACATCGGCCGGCCCGGTCCCACCGTGACCGCGCACGCCGTGCTCCCATAGGCGTCAGCGACACCTTCGACGTCCGAACTGTTCATCTTCACAAGGCACTTCAGCATCAACTGATGCCGCCCGCCCTGTGCGGATCGCCGGTTCGACGGTCGACGCCCCCCTCTTGCAGGAAGGCAAGGCCTCAACGATGGCAACGAATCCCTTTGAAGCAGCCGACCAGTCGTACCTGGCCCTGATCAATGACGAGGGCCAGCACTCGCTCTGGCCGGCCTGGATCGAAGTCCCGGCCGGCTGGAATGTGGCCTTCGGTGAGGCCACGCGCGATGCGTGCCTCGAATTCATCGAGAAGTCCTGGCAGGACATGCGACCGAAGAGCCTGATCGAGGCAGTGCAGCAGGGGAACTAGGACCGGAATCCGGTCGGAGCCGCCCGCCCTGACTTCCGCGGGATCCGGGGCTCCGGCCCCGCAATGCCACCGATAAGCGCCTCGGAGCCATTTTCCAGGCGCCATGAACCTGTCGTCAGGTGCGACCGGGCGAATCCGCCTGCGCTCTTCCTGACCCGCAATCGCAAGCGAATTTCAGCTGCTCATTTGGACGAGCCCGGCGGTCGGCCCGGGAAGCCGGTAAGCAAAGTGGAGATGGTCTGACATGCTGCACGCTCACCTGGATCTGACGACGGCGCAGTTGGGCATCTGGCGGGCCCAGCAGATGGACCCGAAGAACCCCATCTACAACATGGGGGAATACGCTGAAATTCGCGGGAACCTCGACGTCCGGCTCTTCGAGTCGTCCCTCCGGCAGGCGATCGACGAGATCGAGGTTCTGCGGTCAGAATTCACCGATGAGCACGGTGAACTGTCCCTCTCGATCGGCGAACCGTCCGAGTGGCCTTTCGAGGTCATCGATCTGTGCACCCACGAGTCGCCCGCGGAGACCGCCCTTGCCTGGATGCAGGCCGATATGGGCGTGCCGTTCGACATCAGGACCGGGCCGCTCTTCCGCGAGGTCCTCTTCAAGATGTCCGAGGACCGGTTCTTCTGGTATCAGCGGATTCACCACATCGCCTTCGACGGATTCAGCGGACGCCTGCTCTGGAACAGGGTGGCCGAGATCTACGCCGAACTGGCCGGCGGCAGCCCCGGCGTCACTCCGCGGATCTCCCCCGTCACCGGCCTGATCGAGGCCGAAAGGGCCTACCGGGAGTCCGCCAAGGACGGCGACCGGGAATTCTGGCGGGACCTCTACGCCGACCTGCCGGAAGCCGTGAGCCTGAGCGGCAAGGTGCCCGCCGGCATGCCCAACCGGCTCGAACGCCACCTCCAGCACGTCGAAGGGGACGAGGCGGTCCGGCTCCGCCAGGCCGCCAGGGGCCTGCGGACGAGCGTGGCCGGCCTCTACACGGTGGCGGCGGCCCTCCTCCTGCGCAAGACGACCGGCGCCAACGAGGTCGTCGTCGGCATTCCGGTGCCGGGTCGCAGCGGCACCGACATGAAGGTCCCCGGAATGATGTCGAACATCATTCCGATCCGCCTCCGGTTCTCCGCCGGAATGACGCTGTCGGCCCTTTCCAAGCACGTCTCCGCAAGGATTCGCGAAGCCCTCAAGCACCAGCGCTACCGCTACGAGGACCTGCGCGGTGATCTGCGCATCTCCGGCCAGCGGGACCTCTACAACCTCGTCGTCAACGTGATGCCCTTCGACTATTCACAGACGCTCGGGGACTGCCGGGTCCGCTTTCACGGCCTCTGCAGCTTCCACGTGAAGGACCTGTCGATCACGGTCTACGACCGATCCCTCGACGGCCAGATGGACATCGCGTTCGACGCGAATCCCGAAATCTATTCCCCGGACGACAACGCCGACAACGCCCGTCGTTTCCGGACGGTCCTCGACGAACTGGTGGCGCTGTCGCCCGACCGCCTGGTCGACGAGGTGTCGGTGCTGTCCGCCGGGGAGCGCGAGCGCGTCCTGGTGGAGTGGAACGACACCGCCCGCCCGTTGGCCGGGGCGACGCTGCCTGAGCTGCTGCGCGCGCAGGCGGAGCGGACGCCGGACGCGGTCGCGCTGGTCTGCGGCGGCACCCGCCTCACCTACGCCGAGCTCGACACCCGCGCCAACCGGCTTGCCCACCTGCTGGCCGGGCAGGGCGTCGGTCCGGAGTCCCGCGTCGCGGTGTTCATGGAGCGCTCGACCGAACTGATCGTCGCCCTGCTGGCCAGCCTCAAGGCCGGCGCCGCCTACGTGCCGATCGACCCGCAGTACCCCGCCGAACGCATCGCCCACATGCTCCGCGACTCGGCCCCGCAGTGCGTGCTCACCCACACCCCCACCAGCGGTCTCCTGCCCGAGACCGGCAGCAGCACGCGGATCGTCGTGGACGACCCCTCGACGCCGGCGCTGCTCGCCTCCCTGCCCGGCCACGACCCGCTCCCCCGCCTGCTGCCCGACCACCCCGCCTACGTCATCTACACCTCCGGCTCCACCGGAACCCCCAAGGGCGTGGCGCTCTCGCACCGCAGCCTCGTCAACTACGTGACGAGGTGCTGGGAGGCGTATCCGGAGCTGGCCGAGTCCACCCTGTTCCACGCCTCGGTGTCCTTCGACGCGGGCGTCACGGGGCTCTACGGGGCGCTCACCTCGGGGGGCCGTGTCCACCTGGCGGCGCTGGACAACGACCTGCCGGGGCTGCTCGGGGACGAGCGGCTGGCCTTCCTGAAGGCCACGCCCAGCCACTACGCCACCCTTGGGTCCCTGGACGGGATCTGCACGCCGACGGCACGGGTGATGGTCGGCGGCGAGGCCGTCCGCTGGGACCAGGTCCAGGGTCTCCGCCGCCGGCACCCCGGTGTGCGCGTGGTCAACCACTACGGTCCCACCGAGGCGACGGTGGGGTGCACCGACTTCGACGTCACCGGCGACGGGGCGGACCTCGACGGGTGCCTGCCGATCGGGCGGCCGATGTGGAACACCCAGGTCTACGTCCTGGACGCCTCCCTGCAGCCGGTGGCGCCGGGCGTGGCAGGTGAGCTCTACCTCGCCGGGGCCCAGCTCGCCCGCGGCTACCTCAACCGGCCCGCCCTCACCGCCGAGCGCTTCGTCGCCTGCCCGTTCGGCGAGCCCGGCGAGCGGATGTACCGCACCGGCGACCTGGCCCGCTGGCAGGCCGACGGGAACCTGGAGTTCATCGGACGCGCGGACGACCAGGTCAAGATCCGCGGCTACCGGATCGAACTCGGCGAGATCGAGGCCGTCGTCGCCGGCCACCACGCGGTCGCGCAGGCCACGGCGGTCGTCCGCGAGGACGCTCCCGGCGACAAGCGGCTCGTCGCCTACGTCGTCCCCGTCCCCGGTCGGGACGACCACGGCCCCGACGACGACCGGCTGCCCGCCGACGTCCGCCGCCACGCCGGACAGCACCTGCCCGAGTACATGGTCCCCGCAGCGGTCGTCGTCCTCGACGCCCTCCCGCTGACCGTCAACGGCAAGCTCGACCGGCGCGCACTCCCCGTGCCGGACTACGCCGCCGCCTCCACCGGCCGCGGCCCCTCCACCCTCGAAGAGGAAATCCTCTGCACCGTCTTCGCCGACGTGCTGGGCCTGGAGCAGGTCGGTGTCGACGACAACTTCTTCGAGCTGGGCGGGCATTCGCTCCTGGCGGTGACGCTGGTGGAGCGGCTGCGGTCCCGTGGCATGCCGATCGAGGTCAAGACGCTCTTCCTGTCGCCGACGGTGGCGAAGCTGGCCGAGCAGGCCGCGCACCGGGGTGAGGTGGAGGTGCCGGCGACGAACATCCCGGAAGGTGCCACGCGCCTCACGCCGGAGATGCTTCCCCTGGCCGGGCTGAACGAGGACGAACTCGCGCAGATCGCCGCGGTGGTCCCCGGCGGGGTGGCCAACGTCGCGGACGTCTACCCCCTCGCGCCCCTCCAGGAAGGCATCTTCTTCCACCACCTCATGCGCGAGCAGGGCGACCAGGACGCTTACGCCTCCGCGGCCGTCCTGGGCTTCGCATCGCTGGAGCGGGCCGAGGCGTTCGTCGGCGCCTTGCAGAGCGTCGTCGACCGGCACGACGTGCTGCGGACGGCGATCGTCTGGAAGGGGCTGCGGGAGCCGGTCCAGGTCGTCGCCCGCCGGGCCGAACTGCCGGTGGAGCGCCTCGTTCTCGACCACACCGACGGCGCCGACGACGCGGTGGCGCAGTTGCTGCGCGCGTGCGGCCGGTCCATGGCCATCGACCGCGCCCCCTTGATGCGTGTCCACCTCGCGGAGGACCGCGCCAACCGGCGCTGGCTCCTCGCGCTCCAGTCCCACCAGATCGTTCGTGATCACACCGCACTTGAGATCATGCTCGGTGAGGTCGCGGCGTTCCTGGCGGGTCGTGGGGAGGGTCTGCCGGCGCCGGTGCCGTTCAGGGAGTTCGTCGCACAGGCGCGGTTGCGGGTGCCCGAGGAGGAGCACGAGCGGTACTTCGCCCAGTTGTTGGGTGATGTCACGGAGCCCACGGCGCCGTTCGGTGTGCTGGACGTCCTGGGGGACGGTGCCGATGCCCGTGAGGCGCGGTTGCCCGTGGACGGGGCGCTCGCGGCGAGGCTGCGTGAGCAGGCCCGGCGGCTCGGTGTGAGTCCGGCGACGTTGTTCCACGTGGTGTGGGCGCGGGTGGTGGCCGCCGCGTCCGGGCAGGACGACGTGGTCTTCGGCACGGTGCTGTTCGGCCGGATGAACGGCGGTGCGGGGGCGGACCGGAGCCTGGGGCTGTTCATCAACACCCTGCCGGCCCGGGCCCGTACGGCGGCCGTGAGTGTGACCGACGCGGTCCGCGGGATGCAGGAGCAGCTCGCCGGGCTGCTGGCCCATGAGCACGCCTCCCTCGCGCTGGCCCAGCGCGCCAGCGGGGTCAGCCCGCGCACCCCGCTGTTCACCTCCGTCTTCAACTACCGGCACGCCGGGACCACGACGCAGACCGACAGTGGGATCGAGGGCGTCGACGTCGTCCACGCCGAGGAGCGCACGAACTACCCCCTGCTCGCGTCCGTCGACGCCGACGACACGGGGTTCTCGATCACCTGCCAGGCATCCGCGCCGATCGACGCGGATGCGGTCTGCGCGATGGTCCACGCCGCCGCCGAGGCCGTGGTCGACGCCCTCGAACACCACCCCCTCCAGCCCCTGCACCAGATCCCCGTCCTCTCCGCCGGGGAGCGCGAGCGTGTCCTCGTGGAGTGGAACGACACCGCCCGCCCGATCGCCGGGGCGACACTGCCGGAGCTGTTCCGTGCGCAGGCCGAGCGGACGCCGAACGCGGTCGCGCTGGTCTTCGAGGGCACCCGTCTGACCTACGGCGAGCTCGACACCCGGGCCAACCAACTCGCCCACCTGCTCACCGAGCAGGGCGTCGGCCCGGAGTCGCGCGTGGCCGTGTTCATGCAGCGCTCGACCGAACTGGTCGTCGCCCTGCTCGGCATCCTCAAGGCCGGCGCCGCCTTCGTCCCCGTCGACCCGCAGTACCCCGCCGAGCGCATCGCGCAGATGCTCCGTGACGCCGGACCGCAGTACGTACTCACCCACGCCCCCACCGGCCCTCTCCTCCCCGAGTCCGAGGGCCTCCCCCGCCTCGTCCTGGACGACCCCGGCACGCAGGCGCTGCTGGCGGACCGGCCCGGGCACGCCCCGCAATCCGGCCTGCTGCCCGGCCACCCGGCCTACGTCATCTACACCTCCGGCTCCACCGGGACCCCCAAGGGCGTGGCGGTCGCGCACCGCAGCATCGTCAACAAGCTCGTGTGGCGGCAGGCCGAGTACGCGCTCGACGCCTCGGACCGGGTCCTCCAGAAGACGCCCTACGGCTTCGACGTCTCGGTCTGGGAGTTCTTCTGGCCGCTGACCTGCGGCGCCACCCTCGTCGTCGCCAAGCCGGACGGGCACCGCGACCCCGCCTACCTCGCCGAGCTGATCAACACCGAAGGCGTCACCGTCACGCACTTCATCCCCTCCATGCTCCAGGCGTTCCTCCAGGAACCCGCCGCCGCGACCTGCACCGGCCTGAAGACCGTGTTCTGCAGCGGGGAAGCCCTCCCGACGCAGCTGTGCGAGCAGTTCGACGCTCTGCTGGGCGTCCCGCTGCACAACCTCTACGGCCCCACCGAGGCCGCGGTGGAGGTGACCTCGTGGCAGTACACCGCCCAGTCCAGCCCCGCCGTGCCCATGGGGCGGCCCATCTGGAACACCCGCGTCTACGTCCTCGACGCCTCCCTCCAGCCGGTGGCGCCGGGCGTGGCCGGTGAGCTCTACCTCGCCGGCGTCCAGCTCGCCCGCGGCTACCTCAACCGGCCCGGTCTGACCGCCGAGCGGTTCGTCGCCTGCCCGTTCGGCGCCCCCGGCGAGCGGATGTACCGCACCGGCGACCTCGTGCGCTGGCGGGCGGACGGGAACCTGGAGTTCCTCAGGCGCGCGGACGACCAGGTCAAGATCCGCGGCTTCCGCATCGAACTCGGCGAGATCGAGGCGGTGATCACCGGCCACCACGCCGTGGCGCACGCCACCGCGATCGTCCGCGAGGACACCCCCGGCGACAAGCGCATCGTCGCCTACGTCATCCCCGCACCCGGCCACGACGGGCAGGACGGGCAGGAACTGCCCCCGGTGCTCCGGGCGTTCACCGCCGAGCAGCTGCCCGACTACATGGTCCCCTCAGCGGTCGTGCTCCTCGACGCCCTGCCGCTGACGGTCAACGGCAAGCTCGACCGGCGGGCGTTGCCGGTGCCGGAGTTCGGCGTCGTCTCCGTCGGCCGCGGCCCGTCCACGGTCCAGGAGGAGCTGCTCTGCGCGGCCTTCGCCGACGTGCTGGGCCTGGAGCAGATCGGTGTCGACGACAACTTCTTCGACCTCGGCGGGCACTCCCTCCTCGCCACCCGCCTCGTCGCCCGGATCCGTTCCGTGCTGGGTGTCGAGCTCGGCATCCGCACCCTGTTCGAGGCACCGACCGTCGCCGCCCTGGCACACGCCCTGACCGGCGCCGGCACCTCCCGGCCCGCCCTGGCCGCAGTCACCCGGCCCGAGCAGCTACCGCTCTCCTTCGCACAGCAGCGCCTCTGGTTCCTCGGCCAGCTCGAAGGCGCAAACTCGACCTACAACATCTCGGCGGTCCTGCGTCTGGAGGGCGACCTCGACCAGAGCGCGTTCGAGGCCGCGCTGCGGGACGTCCTGGAACGCCACGAGGTGCTCCGCACCGTGTTCCCGACCGTCGACGGACAGCCGCACCAGCACATCCTCCAGCTCAGTGACCTCGGCGACATCTTGACCGTCACCCCCATCGACCCCACCGATCCCGCCACCCTTCAGGCCGCGGTCGCCGAGGCCGCCGGGCACGCGTTCGACCTCTCGCAGCAAGTGCCCTTCCGGGCATGCCTGTTCCCCTCCGGCGACCGCGAGCACCTCTTGGTCCTGCTCGTCCACCACATCGCCGGCGACGGCTGGTCGCTGATGCCGCTGGCGCGCGACCTGTCGACGGCGTACGCGGCGCGGTGCGCGGGTGGGGCGCCGGCCTGGGAAGCCCTGCCGGTGCAGTACGCCGACTACACGTTGTGGCAGCGTGAGCTCCTCGGGGATGCCGGGGACGCCGACAGCGCACTGTCCGGGCAACTCGCCTACTGGCGTTCCGTGTTGGAGGGCTCGCCCCAGGAGCTGGTCCTGCCGTTCGACCGGACGCGTCCGGCGGTGGCCACCCACCGGGGCGGCAGCGTGGACCTGGCGATCCCGGCCGAACTGCACGCCCGGATCGCCGACATCGCCCGCACCGAGGGCGTCACCGTCTTCATGGTCCTCCAGGCCGCGTTGGCGGTCCTGCTGTCGCGCCTGGGGGCCGGCGAGGATGTGCCGATCGGCACGCCGGTGGCCGGCCGTACCGACCAGGCCCTCGACGACCTCGTCGGGTTCTTCGTCAACACGCTGGTGCTGCGGACGGACGTGTCGGGGAGCCCGTCGTTCGGCGAGGTCCTGCGGCGGGTGCGCGAGCGGGCGCTGGACGCCTTCGCCCACCAGGACGTGCCCTTCGAGCGACTGGTGGAAGAGCTCGCCCCCGCACGCTCCATGGCCCGCCACCCGCTCTTCCAGGTGCTGCTGGCCCTGCAGAACAACACCGACCCGGTCCTCGAACTCCCGGGTCTGCGGGCGAGCGTGCTGCCCGGCCCGCAGCCCCCGGCCAAGTTCGACCTCGCCCTCACTCTCCACGAGGCCTTCGACGACCGCACCCACCCCCAGGGCATCAGCGGCCAACTCGGCTACTCCACCGACCTGTTCGACCACGACACCGTCGAGGCGATCGCGCAGCGGTTCGTGCGGGTGCTGGAGGCGGTCACCGCCCGCCCGGCCGACCCCGTCGACCGGGTACAGGTCCTGTCCGTCGGGGAGCGTGAGCGTGTCCTGGTGGAGTGGAACGACACCGCCCGCCCGATCGCCGGGGCGACACTCCCGGAGCTGTTCCGTGCGCAGGTGGAGCGGACGCCGGACGCCATCGCGCTGATCTCCGAGAGCACCCGTCTGACCTACGCCGAGCTCGACGCCCGGGCCAACCAACTCGCCCACCTGCTCACCGAGCAGGGCGTCGGCCCGGAGTCGCGGGTGGCGGTGTTCATGGGACGTTCGGCGGAGTTGGTCGTCGCGCTGTTGGCGGTGTTGAAGGCGGGTGCGGCGTATGTGCCGGTCGATCCGCGGGCGCCGTTGGCCCGGATGCGGGCGGTCCTGCGCGAGGCCGGCGCGTGTCTGCTGCTGACCGACGCGTCGACCGCGGGCCACGACCTGGTCCTGGAGGGTGTGGCCGCCGATCCGGCGCGTGTCCTCCAACTTGCGGCACGTGTGGACCACTTGCCGTCGATGGCGCCGGCGGTGAGTGTCACTCCTGAGCATGTCGCGTACGTGATGTACACCTCGGGTTCGACGGGGACCCCGAAGGGCATCGCCACCACCCACCGGGGTGTTGCCGACCTGGCGCGGGACCGTGCCTGG
>NZ_JAGIYX010000062.1:0-14322 GCF_017813315.1 Kitasatospora sp. RG8 | reverse complement strand
GGTGCCGGCACCCCGCGCGGCGTGCGCACCGAGCAGACGGCCGACGCGGGCGGACGCGTCCCGGCGCCACGGCCCGGCGGCCGGGCCGAGGCCCGGCGGGCCGCCCAGGGCAAGGGCGGCGGCCGCGGCAGGTCCGACGGCGACGGACCCGCGGACGCCTCCGCGGCGGGCGGCCGGGCGGCCGCGCGCAACAGCCGCAAGCCGAAGCGGAACGTCAGGAAGATCGTCGCCTGGTCGGTGGCCGGCGTCCTCGTCGTGCTGGCCGGCACCGGCGGCGCGATCTACTACAAGCTCAACGGGAACATCAAGTCCTTCGACCCGGAGGCGGTCTCCACCGACCGCCCGCCGGAGGCGACCGCCGACGCCAACGGCAACAAGCCGGTCAACGTCCTGCTGATCGGCTCGGACTCGCGCTCCGGCAAGAACAGCGACCTCGGCGGCGGCGACGAGGGCGGCGCCCGCTCGGACACCACGATCCTGCTGCACGTCTACGCCGACCACAAGCACGCGGTGGGCATCTCCATCCCGCGCGACGCCCTGGTCACCATCCCGCGGTGCAAGCTGCCGAACGGGTCGTGGAGCAAGGAGGCGACGAACCAGATGTTCAACTCGGCCTTCTCGGTGGGCAACAGCGAGTCCGGGAACCCGGCCTGCACGCAGAACACCGTCGAGAAGCTCACCGGCATCCGCGTCGACCACACCATCGAGGTGAACTTCGAGGGCTTCGCCGCGATGACCGAGGCCGTCGACGGGGTCGACGTCTGCCTGCCGAACGACATCTACGAGGGGCACCTCAACCCCAACCTGGGCAAGAAGGGCAAGATCGTCCTGCCCAAGGGCAAGCAGAAGCTCTCCGGCCAGAAGGCGCTGGACTACGTCCGGCTCCGGCACGGCATCGGCGACGAGTCCGACGTCGGCCGGATGAAGCGCCAGCAGGCCTTCCTCGCCTCGCTGATGGCCAAGGTCAAGGGCGAGGGCCTCAGCCCGACCACGCTGCTGCCGCTGGCCGACGCGGCCACCAAGTCGATGACCGTCGACCCCGGGCTGGACTCGGCCAAGAAGCTGATGGACTTCGCGCTGTCGATGAAGAGCATCGACCTGCACGACGTCAAGTTCCTCACCGCGCCGTGGCGTTACAACGGGCCCCGGATCGACCTCGTCCACCCGGCGGTCGACAACCTCTGGAAGACCCTGCTGGCCGACCGCACCATCGACGGCCAGGACGCCACCGGCAAGCAGGACGACGCGCCCCAGGCGCCTACCGCCGCGCCCGAGACCACCCCGGCCGCGCCGCCCCCGCCGGCCGCCGTGGACACCCCGGTCAAGGTCGCGGTCTTCAACGGCACCACCGCCACCGGCCTGGCCGCCAAGGCCGCCGAGACGCTCAAGGCCGCCAAGGTCACCGTGACCGGCGTCTCGACCGCCAAGAACACCAACAAGGCGGCCACCACGGTCGAGTACGGCAGCGGGCAGAAGGCCAACGCGGAGAAGGTCGCGGCGCTGTTCCCGGGCGCCACCCTGGTTCCCACCTCGGCGGCCGGGATCAGCCTCGTCCTCGGCAAGGACTTCGCCGCCGCCAACGCCGCCGCGGCCCCCGCCGCAGCGGCCCCGAGCGTCCCGGCGCCGCTGCCCACCGAGGTGGTCAACGAGGCCCGCTCGGCCGACGACGACATCTGCAGCAACGTCTCGTACGGATAGCCGTCGCCGGCCCGCCCGGACCGTCCCCCCGGGGCGCCCGGAGCGGGCCGGGGCCGTGAGCGGGCCGGCGACCGGGCGGTCAGAGCGCCGCGCGGATCCAGCCGTCGACCAGGCCGGTGAGGTCCTGGTCGGCCTGGCCGTGCTCGACCACGTGGGTGCGGATGACGTCGCCGCCCCCGTGCCCGAACAGGCCGCCGCGCTTGTCCGCCTCCAGCACCACCTCGACCCTGTGCGGGGTGGTGACGAAGCTGACCTCCAGCGAGTTGCAGGAGTGCGCGTACTGCGGCGCCGAGGAGAACTCGATCTCCTGGTAGAAGGGCAGCGTCTGCCCGGTGCCCCGGATGTGGCCGGCCTCCAGGTCCGCGGAGCGGAACCCGAAGCCGAGCTGGAGCAGGGTGTCCAGGATCCGGCGCTGCACCGGCAGCGGCTCGACCTCCAGCGGGTCGGAGTCGCCCTTGTCGAGCGCGCCCGCGATGTCCACCTCGGTCCGCACGCCGAGCTGCATCCCGTGCAGGCGCTGCCCGGCGACGGTGGTCACCGGCGTCTCCCACGGCACCTGGACGGCGAACGGGATCGACCGGTTCTCCCCGGGCGCCAGCACCAGCGGGGCCGTCACCGAGAACTTCGCGAACGGGTACAGCCCGGTGCTCTCGCCCTCCTCGTGCTCGATCTCCACCCGTGCGACCAGCGTCAGCGTGATCCCGCGGATGTCCGCCTCGACCGTCCCGCCGGTCAGCTCGACCGTCCCGTACAGGGTGCCGCCGGGCTGCACCACCGGCGTGGTCAGAACGGTGTCGACGCCGGGGCCGCCGACACCGAGGGCTCCGAGCAGCTTCTTGAACACCATGCGGGCGATCTCCTCGTCTAGGGATGGACCGAAGTCGTCGGGTGCAACGCCAGGGCGGCCCGGACGGTTCCCGGGCAGGTCACGTGGCAGTTGTAGGATGACCGGGCAATCAGTTGTAGGATGACCGACGACCAGACCCGAGGGGAGTTCCGCCATGACCGCACCCGGCCACAGCCAGGACACGTTGCAGGCCGCCGGACGGCGCTCGCTGGTGGACACCGCCATCGACCAGCTGCGCGAGCAGCTCGCGGCGGGGGCCTGGCCGGTCGGCTCGCGGATCCCGACCGAGCACGAGCTGGCCGAGCGGTTGCAGGTCGGGCGGAACACGGTGCGCGAGGCGATCCGGGTACTGGTGCACGCCGGCATGCTGGTCTCCCGGCAGGGCGAGGGCACCTTCGTCCGCAGCACCAGCGACCCCGCCGCCGTCCTGCGGGGCGTGCAGCGCTCCGGTGTGCGGGACGTGCTGGAGGTCCGCGCGGCGCTGGAGGCGGAGGCCGCCCGGCTGGCCGCGCTGCGGCACACGCCCGAGGACGTCGTCCGGATGCGGGCCGCGCTGGCCCGCGAGGCCGAGGTGATCGCGGCGCACCCCGAGCGGACCGGCCGCGAGGCGACCGTCGAGCACGACCTGGAGTTCCACACCGCCGTCGTCGAGGCCGCGCACAACCCGGCGCTGACCGAGGTGTACCGCTACTTCGGCGCCTCGGTGCGCGAGTCGATGCGGACGGCCTTCGGCGACCACGAGATGCCCGAGGTGGTCGTGGCCACCCACGCGGCGCTGGTGGACGCGATCGAGAGCGGCGACCCGGACCACGCCGAACGCGCGTGTCGCGCGCTGCTCGCCGAGCCGATCGCGGCCGTCGAGCAGCTCCTCGCGGCCATCGCGGCCCGGAAGTGAGCGGCACCCGCCCCTTCCGCCGTCCGCCCCCGGTTCCACGTTTCACGAAAGAGCAGCACGCCCCATGGCAGTCACCCGTGCCCAGCAGCCGGTTGTCACCACCTCCCCGCTCCCCGTCCGCAGCCGGCTGGCCCACCCCGCGCTGCTGCTGACCGGCATCCTGCTGGTCGCCCTCAACATGCGCGCCTGCCTCGCGGCGATCTCCCCGATGGTCGGCGAGATCCAGCGCACCTTCGGCCTCTCCGCCACCGCGAGCGGGCTGATCACCACCGTGCCGGTGCTCTTCCAGGGCGCCGGTGCCCCGCTCACCCCCCGGCTGACCAGGCGGTTCGGCACCGAGCGCGTGGTGCTGGGCGCGGTGCTGGTGCTCGGCGCGGGCGTGCTGCTGCGGGTGCTGCCCTCGGTGGCCGCCCTGTACGCGGGGTGCGTGGTGATCGGCGTGGCGATCGCGGTCCTGAACGTCTCGATGCCGGGCCTGGTCAAGCGCGAGTTCCCGGGCCGGGCGGCGGCCATGACCGGCGTCTACTCGACCACCATGCTGGTCGGCGCGACGCTGGCGGCCGGGACCTCGGTGCCGTTGGAGCACGTCCTCGGCGGCGGCTGGCAGGCCTCGCTGGGTGCCTGGTCGCTGCTGGCGCTGGTCGCCGCCGTGGCCTGGCTGCCGCAGGTGCTGCGCGCGCGTCAGGAGAAGGCGGCGGTCGCGGCGCCGGTCCGGCCCGCCGCGGCCAGGCCGATCGAGGGGATCTGGCGCACGCCGCTGGCCTGGCAGATCAGCCTCTTCATGGGCATCTCGTCGCTGCTGGTCTACACCCTGGTGGCGTGGATGCCGACCATCCTGGCCGACCACGGGATGGACCGCGGCGAGGCCGGCCTGGTCTTCGCGTTCTCCAACCTGGTCCAGGTGACGGGCGCCTTCCTGGTGCCGCTGATGGCCGGCCGGATGACCAGCCAGCGCACGCTGGCCGTGGTGATGGCCGCGCTGAACGCGCTCGGCATCGCCGTCCTGCTGGTCTCGCCGGTGCCCGGCGCCTGGGTGGCGGCCACCATCCTGGGCGTCGCCCAGGGCGGTTCGCTGGGCCTCGGTCTCGCCTTCATCGTGCTGCGGACCGACAGCGCCGCCGGCGCCGCCCAGCTGGGCGGCATGTCGCAGGCGGTCGGCTACCTGGTGGCGGCGGCCGGCCCGGTCGGCGCCGGGGCGCTGCACCAGCTGACCGGCGGCTGGACCACCCCGCTGGCGCTGATGCTCGTGCTGGCCGCCGTCGTCGGCGTGGCCGGCTGGGGCGCCGGACGCAACCGGACGCTCTGAGGCGTCCGGCCGCGGCCCGGGCGCGGGGGCGGAGGACCCGCCGCAAGAGACCCGTCGCGGCGGCGGACCGGCCGCGACGGGCCCCGGTTACTCCTCGGCGGCCAGGGTGAGCCCGGCCAGCTTCACCGAGGCCAGCACCGCCGCCCCCACCGTGAGCACCAGCAGCAGCGGCACCGCCACGCCGAGCCCGACGTCGGCGGTGATCGCGCCGTCCCCGGCCACCGCCTCGGCCACCGACAGCCCCCACTGCTGGATGCTCAGCGTCCTGGCGCCCTCGACGAAGTTGCCGATCAGGGACTCCCAGACCAGCGCGTACGCCAGCCCGGCCACCACCGCGTGCCGGGTGACCACGCCGAGCAGCAGGAACAGCGCGCTGTACGCGGCCCCGGCCACCAGGGTGGCGACGGTGTAGCCGAGCGCCAGCCCGTCCTCGGTGCCGTACAGCAGCAGGCCGGCCAGGAGCGTCGGGACCGCCGCGAAGACCCAGGTGGTGCCGACGGCGACCGCCAGCTTGGTGGTGATGATCTTCCAGCGGGGCAGCGGTTTGGCGAGCAGGTAGACGATCGAGCCGTCGTCGATCTCGGTGGCGATGGCACCGGTGCCGACGACCAGGCCGAGGATCGGCAGCAGCGTGCCGAGGCCCAGCTGGCCGAGGATCCTGACGGTCAGGTCGTGCTTGTCCCCGCTGGAGCCGCTGGCGATCGCCGAGACGAGCAGCAGCAGGGCGGGGACCACCAGCAGCAGGATGCCGCGGCGGCGGCCCAGCAGGCCGCGCAGCGTCAGCCTGGCGACGGTCGGGTTCATGGTGTGGTCGGCCTTCCTGGGTCCGGGTGGGTGCGACGCGTCCGTGGGCGCTAGGCGGAGACGAGGTAGGAGAAGACGCTCTCCAGCGACTCGTCCGCCGGTGCGACGGTGTACAGCCGGACGCCGGCCTGCTGGGCGACCTTCGGCAGCAGGGTGGTGAAGCCCTGGAAGTTGACCGCCTGGATGCGCAGCGCCTTCTCCTGCTGGTCCAGCTCGATGCCGGCCGTCGACGCGTCGGCGATCAGCGCCGCCGCGAGCCGGCGGTCGTCGCTGGAGCGGACCAGGTAGCGGTGCGGGCGGTCGGTCATCAGCCGGCGGATCTTCCGGAAGTCGCCGGAGGCCGCGTGCCGGCCGGCCACCACGACCTCGATGTGCCGGGCCAGCTGCTCGACCTCCTCCAGGATGTGCGAGGAGAAGAGCACCGTCCGGCCGTCGGCGCCGAAGCGGCGCAGCAGCTCCATCAGCTGGAGCCGCTGGCGCGGGTCCATGCCGTTGAACGGCTCGTCGAGCAGCAGCACGGCCGGGTCGTGGACCAACGCGGACGCCATCTTGACGCGCTGCTTCATGCCCTTGGAGTAGGTGCCGGTCTTCCGGTCCTGGGCGTACTCCATCTCGACCAGGGCCAGTGCCCGCCGCGCGGCGGCGCCCGGGTCGGCGAGCCCGTGCAGTTCGGCGTTGGCCAGGACGAACTCCCAGCCGGTCAGGTAGTCGTACATGGACTCGCGCTCGGGGACCAGCCCGATCTGCCGGTACACCTGCTGGTTGCGCCAGATCGGCGCACCGTCCAGGGTGACCGCCCCCGTGGAGGGGGCGAGGAAGCCGCTCATCATGTGGATGAGCGTGGACTTCCCCGCGCCGTTCGGGCCGAGCAGACCGGTGATGCCGGGACCGATCGCCATGCTGACGTCGTTGACGGCGACCACGTTGCCGAACCAACGCGAGACCTTGTCGATGGTGATGGTGGCCATGGCGCCCTCTCAAATCCTGCGGTTGTCAGATGCGGCGGTAGCGGCGCAGCAGCAGCGCGTACGAGCCGGCCACCATCGCGACGGCGACGGCGGTGAAGACGGCCACGCCGAGGGCGCCGGGCGCGTGCATCCGCTCGGGGCCGCTGCCGAGGTCGAACAGCTGGTTGGTCAGGCTCTCCACCAGAGCGCCGGGCGAGAGCAGCACGATCCACTGGGCGGAGTCCGGCACGGCGGAGGAGACGCCCCGGCTGATGCCCACGACGATCCCGACCACCGCGGTGGAGACCGCCAGGTAGCCCATGATCGCGGCCACCCCGAAGCCCCGGCGCGGCGTGGCCGCGGCGATCACCACGGCCACCGAGGTCGGCACCAGGGCGTACAGCACCGCGGCGACCAGGCCGTAGACGAGGTGCGCGCTCTCGTGCCCGAAGTCCAGCCCGCCGAGCAGCGCGCCCACGTACAGCACCAGCAGCGGGGCCGCCATCAGCAGCAGCTGGGCGGTGGCCATCGCGGCGAACTTGGCCCGGACGTAGTCGGCCCGGGTGATCGGGCGGGAGAAGTAGAGCGGGACGGTGTGGTAGCGCAGGTCCCGGGAGAGCAGGACGGGCGCCTGCGAGGCGAGGAAGATCGAGACGACCAGCCCGACCACGCTCAGGTACTGCGGGTAGTCGACGGGCAGGTCCTCGCGCTTCGTGGCGACGGTGATCGCCACGATGATCGCGGCGGGCGCGATGACCGCGCCGAGCACCAGCATCGGCAGCACCTTGGACTTGCCGGAGCGCCCGAGCCCGTACGCGGCGCGCAGGCTCTGGGTGAACAGCGAGCGGGTGGCGTACGCGCGGCCCAGCCGGGGACCGGTGTAGCCGCGGTAGCCGATGTCGTGGATGACGCCGGAGTCGGCCGGCCTGGTCTCAGGAGGCAGCGACATCTGCGGTACCTCCCTGCGGTGCGCCGGTGGCGGTGTCGGTGTCGGTGAACAGTTCGGCGACCCGGTGACGGCGCTGCTCCAGCCGGACCAGCCCCAGGCCGAGGTCCGCGACGGCGTCGCGGATGGCGTCGTACGTCCCGTCGCCCGCGAGCCGGACCAGCAGGACCCGCGGGCCGTCCGTCTCCGCCGAGAGCCCGGCGGCGGTCAGCCGGTCGCGCACGGCGGCGCTCGCGTCGGCGTGGTCGTCCGGGAGGTCGGTCACCTCGACGACGAGGGTCGCCGTCGCACCGGTGAAGGAGGCGGTGGACGAGGACCGCAGCAGCTTGCCGCCGTCGATCACCACCAGGTGGTCGCAGGTCCGCTCCAGCTCGCCGAGCAGGTGGGTGGTGACCAGCACCGAGATGCCGAAGTCGGTGTGGACCCGCCGGATCAGCGCCAGCATGTCGTCCCGGCCGACCGGGTCCAGCCCGTTGGTGGGCTCGTCCAGCAGCACCAGCTTCGGGTCGTGCACCAGCGCCTGGGCCAGCTTCACGCGCTGCTTCATGCCCGTGGAGTACCCGCCCATCGGCCGGTACCGCTCCTCGTAGAGCCCGACGTGCCGCAGCGTGTCGGCCGTCCGTTCCCGGGCGGCCGCCGCCGGCAGTCCGGCCATCCGGGCCATGTGCACCACGAACTCGGTCGCCGAGACGTCCGGCGGCAGGCAGTCGTGCTCCGGCATGTAGCCGACGCGTTCGCGGATCTGCGACCCCTGGGTGGCGATGTCCAGCCCGAGGACCTGCCCCGTACCCGAGGTCGCCGGGGCCAGCCCGAGCAGGATCTTGATGAGTGTGGACTTGCCCGCCCCGTTCGCCCCCACCAGGCCGACCACCCCGGGCTCCACCTGAACGGTGAGCTGATCGAGGGCGGTGACCCGGGGGAACCTCTTGGTGAGGCCGTCCGTCTTGATGACAGTGGACACGGGGCCCACCGTAGTGGGCCCGCGCGGTGCGGGTCGTGAGCTGGAATGACGAGCCCTCCTGCTGCTGCGGTATGACGTCCTCCCACCTGTCCCCTAGGGGTCGGCAGAGCGGATCTCCGCTTGTACTCTTGTCGGACTCTGACGGGGGACGCTCGGGCCCAGGTGCCCGACGGGACGGAAGTGAGCACATGACCGACCGCGCGACCGAGTTCGACCGGATGATGAACCCCTGGGCGTACGGCTCCGACGGCAACCTGACGGCGAAGGCGCAGCAGCAGGAGACCGCGCGCACGCGGCTCAACTCCTCGAACGCCCCGGGCGACGGAGGCGGCACCGTCGACGTCGACCCGGCCGCGCTGGACGCCGCCGCCGGCGCGTCCGACCAGATCCACGGCCGCCTGAACGGCGACGGCCGGGCCGCCGACGACGAGACCACCAAGGTGTCCACCTCGCTGGCCAACTGGAGCACCGGCAAGGCCGCCGCACAGACCGCGTCCACCTGGGACCAGCAGATCGCCGCGCTCAACACCACGATCGGCGAACTCACCCAGGCACTGCGGCAGACCGCCACGAACTACCGGACCAACGACACCGCGGTCAAGCACGACCTGGGCGCCTGAGGGGGACTGACAGATGGTCGACTTCCACGAACTGAGCACCGCCAAGCTGGACGTCCTCGGCGAGGCCGCCACCGCCTGGGAGGACGTGGTCAAGAAGCTCCAGGAGATGGACCGGGACTGGGACGGCTCGGTGGTCGCCAAGGTCAACTCGGCCAACTGGAGCGGCCCCTCGGCCGACCAGGCCCGGCCCAAGCTCCAGCGCGTCAACGAGCAGCTCACCGCCGCCGTCACCGAGGCCACCGCCATCGCCTCGGTCTTCAAGGACGCCGGGAACGACTTCAAGGCCGCCAAGGCCAAGCTGGACAAGGCGGTGGCCGACGCCCGCGGCGCAGGGCTGACCGTGACCGACGACGGCACCGTCAGCTGGCCGCCGGCCGACTCGGCCACCCGGCACGACCCGGACGCCAGCCGGGCCTACAACGACGAGTACCGCACCAAGGCCGAGGCGGCGCGGAAGGCGATCGACTCGGCCGTCCAGGAGGCCACCGACGCCGACGAGCGGGCCGCCTGGGCACTGCGCTCCGACGCGACGGCCCCCGACGACCTGAAGTCCTTCAACGCCAAGGCGGTCGGCGCCGGCCCGGACGCGGACGGCATCCGCGCCGCCCAGCTCGCGGGCAAGGGCGGCAAGATCTCCGACGCCGAACTCACCGAGCTCAACTCGCTGTTGGCCGCAAACCAGAACGACCCGCTGTTCTCCACCCGGTTCTACCAGGACCTCGGCCCCAAGGGGACGCTCCAGGCCTGGAACAGCATGGTCGGCGACGAGTCGCAGTTCAACGGCGCCAGCGACGCCCGGTGGAAGCAGTACCAGGAGCTCCAGAAGAACCTCGGGCTCAACCTGGCCACCGCCACCCGCACCACCAACGTGCCCCACCTGCCCGACCAGTGGGCCGCCGACCTGCGCAAGGCCGGCGCCGAACCGCTCTGGGACAAGCCCTACCGGCAGAGCGGCATGGACTACGCGCCGTACGGCTACCAGGTGCTGTCCGGCATCCTGCGCACCGGCGACTACGACCCGCACTTCCTCAACCCCATCGCCGAGCACGTCACCCAGCTCGACACCGACGAGAAGTACTGGCCCGCCCCGGTGTTCGGCCCGCGCAGCGACCGCCGCGGCTTCAACCTGCTGGGCCAGGACGGCGGTTCGGGCTTCGAGCCGACCACGGCCATCCTGGAGGCGCTGGGCCACAGCCCGGAGGCGGCCACCAAGTTCTTCCACGACGCGCCGACCGCCTACAACACCGACGGCACCGTCAACCCGAACGGCAAGGCCAAGCCCGCCGACTACCTCGACTACTTCACGCACGACAAGGAGTACACGCCGGACACCGTCTCGCAGAAGAACGAACTGCGCCAGGCCGGGATGAAGAGCGGTCCGGACGCGCTCGGCCACGCGCTGGAGGCGGCCACCACCGGCCGGGCCTACGACGACCACTCCGGCACTCCGGCCAAGCACACCGCCGACCAGGCCGACGTCATGAACAAGGTCGTGCAGACCTTCGGCACCCACGGCAACGGCGGCGTCCTCGACGACCTCAAGGGCGAGGACGCCAAGTTCGCCCCGCTGCGGGACAGCCTCGGGCACATGTCCGCCGACTACATCGGCGACGTCCAGCGGGCGCTCTCGCCGCACAAGGACGACCTGCCGGTCAACGGCGCCCCGGCCAACCTGAAGGAGGCCCCGGTCCGCGGCCTGCTGGACGCGCTCGGCCGCGACCCGGACGCGTACGGCGCGGTGGCCAACGCCAACCAGGCCTACTCCACGGCGCTGGTCCGCGGCCACATCGAGAACGGGACCGACTTCGCCCGGCTGGAGTCCGACATCGACTCCACCTCGCGGGCCGGCGGCGTCATCGGCGGCATCCTCAACGAGGCCCGGATCAACGAGGTCCACCAGGAGCACGCCACCTCCGACAAGGAGTACAACGAGGCGCTGGAGAAGAACGCCGGCTACGCGAAGACGGCGTTCACCACCACGATCGGCGCCGTCACCGAGAAGGTGCCGATCGCGGGCGAGGCCGCCAACTTCCTGGTCGAGGAGATCACCGACAGCGTGGTCAAGGCCAACGAGCGCGACACCACCGAGGACGGCCGCCAGGAGGGACGCGACTACGTCGCCGAGGGCCGGGAGGGCACGGCGCTCGGCGCCAAGCAGGCCGTCATCGACGCCGCCAACGGCACGAAGCTGAGCCCCGAGGACGTCCGGCGGCTGGCCGACAGCGCCGGCGACCGGGCCCTCGACGGCTACACCGACGGCTCCGGCGGCAGCCAGAGCTCCAACGGGACGGTCTCCGGATGACGCGCGCAGCACGCCCCGCAGCGGCCGCCGGGCTCGTCCTGGCCGCCGTCCTCGGCCTCGCCGCGTGCGGCGGCGACGACTCGGGCAAGGCCGCCGGCGGCGCAACGGCGTGCGACGGCGTGGTCGCCACCGACCGCGCGGGCGCGCTGCTCGACGACGGCGCCGCCCCGGCGTACAAGCTCGACAAGCAGCTCGACGCCGCCCAGCAGCCCGGACTCCAGCTGCTGGGCTGCACGGCGGAGGCCGCCAAGGGCCTCGGGCTCAGCGTCCGGCTGACCGGCAGCGAGACCCCGGGCGGCGGCCTCAAGGGGCCCGAACCGCAGCCCGGCGAGCAGGTCTACTCGCTCGGCTTCGGCGACCGCAGCCAGGTCACCCGGTGGGGCGCCCGGCTGACCTTCCGGTGCGACGGCACGTACGCGAAGTCCGGCAAGCCGCTCTACTTCACCGCCGAGGCCGCCCCGTACCGGGCCTCGGGCCCGGCACCGGAGTCGCCCGCCGCCCGGTGGACCCCGGAGGCCTGGGCCAGGCTCGCCACCGACAGCGCCCGGCGGGCGGCCGGCGGGGTGCTCGGCTGCACCGCGCCGGTCGCCTGGCCGAGCGGGGACCCGACGCTCTCGCCGGCCACCGCCGCGCCGACCCCGTCCGGAACCTCCGGGTGACGTTCCGGACCGGCACCGCCGCCGGCCCGCCGACGGGGCGCCGCCTGGTGCTCGGCGCCCTCGGCGTGGCCGTCGCGGGCGCCGGGGCCGTCGGCTGGCTGGACTGGGACCGGCACCGGCCGGCCGAACCCCCCGGCCGGGCCGCGACGCTGTGCGACCTGCCCACCGGGGCCGGGACGCCGCTCGGCCGGCTGCTGCCGGACGGCGGGCAGGAGACCGAGGAGCGCCTCTCCCGCTGGGTGCTCTCGACCGACCCGAAGGGCTGTTCGGTCCGGGTGGACGGCCGGACGGCGCTGACCGTCCGGGCCACCGTGCACGACGGCTCCGTGGAGCCGCTCCCGGTCGGCGACGCCCGGCCGGACGAGGTGAGGAGCTTCGGCGCCGGCTCCCGCTCCGCCTCCTGGCCCGCCGGCGCGGCGGTGGCCGAGTACTGCCCCGGGAAGCAGCAGCCGATCCGGCACGTGGTGGTGGAGGTGGCCCCGGGCGAGGCCGCGCGGACCGGGCGCCCGGACGGCGACCGGGCGGACTTCGAGTCCATCGCCTCGGGCCTGCTCGGCGCCTACCGGAAGGCGGTGTGCGCGTGAGGGCGACCCCGGACGGCGCACGACGGGCCGGCGCCGCCCTCGGTGTCCTGGTCCTGCTCGGCGGCGGCCTGGCCGGCTGGCACGCGTACCTCGACGCCGCGGCGGACCACCCGCCCGCGGTGTCGCTGAGCCACGGCGAGTGCCGGGGAGCCCTCGCCGACGAGCGGGTCGGCCGGCTGCTGGGCCCGGCCCGCACCGTCCGGGTGGAGAGCGACTACCGGCCCGCGGAGGACGGCCGGCCACCCCGGCTGCGCTGCTTCGCCGCCGGGCAGGGCGAGCACGCGCTCTCCTTCGAGGTCGAGGCGGCGCGGACGGCCGAGGAACGCGCCGACGCCGCCGCGCGGGCGCTCCCGAAGGGGGCCCGCAGGTTCGACGGCGGCGGGGCCGACCACCGCACGGGCGTGCTCCGGTTCGACTGCGCGGTCAAGGCGCCGGAGACCGGGGAGGAACGCACCGCCTACTACCTGGCCACGGTGAAGGCCGGCCCGCGGGACAGGCCGCCGGCCACCGGGCCCGGCGAGGAGACGATGGCCGATCTGGCCGTCGTGCTCAGCCGGCAGGCGGCGGAGCAGGTGCTGGGCTGCACCGGCCCGGTCGACTGGCCGGCCGCTCCGGTGCGGTTCGCCTGACGCCCTTCGCGGGGCGGTGCCCACGCGCGGTGCCCACGAACGGGGGCCCGGGCGGGTGCTTCCCCGGGCGGGCGGCGCACGTGTGGCACCGCCCGCCCGGGATCAGGCCAGCAGGTCGGACTGGAGGGTGACGACCTGGCGGAAGGCCGCGGTCCTGACGCCCTTGGGGTTGGTCATGGTGACGACCCCGACGACGTCGCCCGCCGACAGGTACGCCACCCGGCCGGTCGGTCCCGCGTCCGGACCGGTGACCGGGGTCTCGCGGGTGGCGAGGTCGACGCCGTTGACCTCGTCCCAGCCCTGGGTCGGGCCGGTCTTCAGGCCGGGGACGTCCTTCGGGTCGCCGTTGGCGCGCAGGTCGGCGAAGACGTCCCAGGCCTCGGGCGAGCCGCCGAAGGCGAGCAGGCGGATCTGGGTGCGGGTGCCGTCGGTGGCGGTCCACTCCCGGACGGTCGCGGCCCGGCAGGCGTTCTGCAGCAGCAGGGCGCGCACCTTGGCCGCGTCCTTCTGCTCGCCGGCGAGGGCGTCGCAGGGAACCCAGTCGGCCGTGGCCGCGGCGGTGGCCCCGGCGGTCGGCGCCCCGGTGGTGGGGGCGGCGGACGGCGTGGCCCCCGCGGTCGGGCTCGCGGCCGGGCTGCCGGACGCGGCCGCCGAGGCCGTCGCGCTCGCCGGTGCGGTCGGGCTGGGGAAGACCACCGGCGCCAGCGAGCCGCCGGCCTCCTTGGGGGCGGGCAGGAGCAGGTACCGCAGGTCGGCGGCGTGACGGCTCTTGCTCTCCCTGGGCACGGCCTTGCCGGAGGGCAGCGGCGGCAGGACCAGGGCCGGGAAGGTGTAGCGGCCGTCGCGCTCGGTGGCCAGGCCCGGGATGTCCGTGCGGTCGGGTGTGGTGACGGCCACCGCGGCTTCCGTACCGGCGAGCGCGCAGACCAGGACGGCGGCGCTCCAGCGCACCGCCGCGCGGCGCCGGCGGGTGCGGCGGGCCGCGAGCTCCTCCGGGCTCAGCGGCTCGGGGACCGGCGGGGCGACGGGGACGCCCCACGGGTCGGCGGGTGCGGCGGCGGGCGCACCGGTGCCGGCCCCCGGCGAGGGCGGCGCGAACGCGGCCGGGGGCGCGACGGGCGGCG
>NZ_JAGIYX010000061.1:0-17978 GCF_017813315.1 Kitasatospora sp. RG8 | reverse complement strand
CCACCCCGCCGCCCCGCAGACAGGACACCCCCATGCCCACCCCCGACACCCCGCCCGCGCACTCCCCCGCCACCGCGACCGGGCCCGCCCGGGACGGAAAGCTCTCCGCCGGCCTGACCACCCCCAAGATCGTCTTCCTGGTCGTCGCGGCCGCCGCCCCCCTGGCCGCCATGGTCTGCACCGTGCCCCTGGCCTTCGCCCTCGGCAACGGACCCGCCGTCCCCGCCATGTTCGTCCTCGCCGGCCTCACCCTGACCTGCTTCTGCACCGGCTACGCCGCGATCAGCCGCCACATCGTCAACGCCGGAGGCTTCTACACCTACATCGCCCACGGCCTGGGCCGCCCGCCCGCCGTCGCCGCCGGCCTGCTCGCCGTCCTGTCCTACAACGCCGCCGCCGCCGGACTACTCGGCTCCTTCGCCTACTTCGCCCACCTCACCGCCGCCTCCCACGGCCTCGACCTGCCCTGGCAGGCCTGGGCCGTGGCCGGAGCCGCAGCCGTCGCCACCCTCGGCTACCGCCAGATCGACCTCAGCGCACGCGTCCTCGCCATCGCCATCACCTGCGAAACCGGCATCCTCCTGCTCCTGTCCGCCGCCATCCTGGCCCGCCACCACAGCGCCGCGCTGCCCGCCACCGCCTTCACCCCCCACACCCTCACCGCCCCCGGCACCGGCGTCACCACCATGTTCGCGTTCATCTCCTTCATCGGCATCGAATCCGCCGCCCTCTACAGCGAAGAAGCCCGCACCCCCCAACACAGCGTCCCGCGCGCCACCTACCTCTCCGTCTGCCTCATCGCCCTCTTCTACGGCTTCACCAGCTGGACCGCCCTCGGCGCCCTGGGCCCCGACAACGCCCGCACCACCGCCGCCGACCAACTCGGCGACCTCTTCTTCCAGCTCAGCGACGACTACCTCACCACCACCCTCACCACCCTCATGCAGATCCTGCTCTGCCTCAGCCTCTTCGCCGGCTGGCTCGCCCTGCACAACGCCGCCAACCGCTACATGCACGTCCTGGGCCGCGAACACCTCCTGCCCCGCGCCCTGGGACACACCCACCCCCGCCACAACTCCCCCCACCGCGCCAGCCTCACCCAAAGCGCCTTCACCCTCCTGACCGCCACCGCCTTCACCGCCGCCGGACTCGACCCCTACCTCGGCCTGACCACCAGCATGCTCGGCCTGGGCACCCTGGGCATCATCGTCCTCCAGGCCGGCGCCTGCCTCGCCGTCATCGGCTACTTCCGCCACCACCCCGAACGCCACTGGTGGCGCACCACCCTCGCCCCCGCCCTCGCCCTCACCGGCCTCACCACCGCCACCACCCTCGTCGTCCTCAACTTCGACACCATGACCGGCACCCACAACCCCGTCGTCACCACCCTGCCCTGGCTCATCCTCGCCATCACCCTCCTCGGCCCCGCCTACGCCCTGTGGCTACGCACCACCCACCCCCACCGCTACACCCGCCTCACCCACCCCACCACCACTGCACCGGACTCCAACGCCGCGGACACCACCGGCACCAGGCCGCGCACCACCGCCGAGCCGGAGGCCACAGCAGTGGACGCCACCATTCTTACGACTAGGGGAAACTGACTTTCCGTCATCCATCGGCGTTCCGGGCCCGGTGGGCGGCGACGCGCACCCGGGTGGCGCAGCGGGGGGTGCAGAAGCGTTGTGGTGTGCGGCGGCCGGTGTCGATGTAGAAGCGGTCGCAGCCGGGTGCGGCGCAGCGTCCCCAGGCGCAGGTGCCGCGTTCGCTCAGCCACAGGCCCAGGGCGAGGGCGCAGGTGGACAGGAGCCAGTGGGTGAGGCCGGCGGTGGGGGGTGCCTGGGTGTGCAGCGACCAGGGGCGGCCGGGGAGGCGGACGAGGCGGGGGTGGGGCGGGTGGCGGTCGAGGAGGGCGTTGATGGCGGCGGCGGCCTGGTCCTCGTCGTGGAGGGTGAGGATGCGGGTGATGTGGCGGGCGGCTTCGCGCAGTTCGCGGGCGTCGGTGTCGGTGAGGCGGAAGGGTGGTCCGCCGTGGTGTTCGAGGAGGGCCTGGAGGTCGGCGGCCTGTGCCTGGGGGTTGTCGTGGAGGGTGTTGGCGAGGTCGGTGATGAAGTGCAGGCCGCGGGGGTTGGCGGCGGGGTCGTCGGTCATGGGGATGGTCCTTTTCTGATCGCCTGTCACTCCCATGGTAACGTCGGAATCACTGTTTAGGCGTTACGAAGTGGGGTGGGCATGCGTTTCCCGGATGCAACGTGCGTGCTGGTCGTCGGAGGGGGCCCGGTCGGCCTGGCCCTGTCCGTCCTGTTGTCCGGGCACGGTGTGCAGCACCTGCTGGTGGAGGCCCGCCCCGGCACCTCGCGCCACCCCAAGGCGCGCGGGGTGTCGGCGCGTTCGATGGAGATCCTGCGGCGCTGCGGCCTGGAGGAGGAGGTGCGCCGGGCCGGGCTCCCGGCCTCGCACGTGTTCTTCTACCGCGGCCGCAGCCTGGTCGACCCCGACTTCGTGCGCACCGGGCCCGGGCGCGCGCCGCAGGAAGGCGGCGGGCGCACCCCCTCCCCCGGCCTGATCTGCCCCCAGGACGCACTGGAAGCCGTCCTCGCACGGCACGCCCGCACACTCGCGCCCGCCCATGTCGCCTTCTCCGCCCGGCTGCTCTCCTTCACCCAGGACGACCGGGGAGTGCGCGCACTGCTGGAGGACCGGACGACCGGCACACGGCAGTGGGTGCACGCCGACTGGCTCGTGGGCTGCGACGGCGCGGCCAGCACCGTGCGCACGGGCGCCGGGATCGCGATGAGCGGGCCCACCGGCCTGGGCCACTACCTGAGCATCCGCTTCGAGGCACCGCTGGGCGAAGTCGTGGCCGACCGGGCCAGCGCCTCGTACTTCCTCACCACCCCGGGTCGCGGCGGCTTCCTCGCCGTCGACAACGACCGGCACTGGATCTACCAGTACCCCCTCGACCCCCGACAGGACGACACCACCGCCCTCGCGGGCGACCACCACCGGCTCGCCGAGCTGGTCCGCGACGCCGCCGGCCTGCCGGACCTCCAGGTCGCCGTCCAGGACACCATGACCTGGCGTGCGGACGCCCGGCTCGCCGACTCCTACCGCAGGTCACGGGTCCTGCTCGCCGGCGACGCCGCCCACGTGATCCCCCCGACCGGCGGACACGGCATGAACACGGGCATCGGCGACGCCGACAACCTGGCGTGGAAACTCGCCGCGGTCACCGCCGGCACCGCCGGCGAGGCCCTCCTCGACACCTACCAGGACGAACGCCGCCCCCTCGCCCGCCAGGTCATCGACCTGTCCCTGGCCAACTCCCGTGCCGCCGGCGGCTACCGGATCGACGACGAGCTGCTGCTCACCGCCGCCTACCGCTCCACCGCCGTCCTCACCGACCCCGACACCCCCGCCCGCCCGCCGCTGGACCCCGCACGCGAACACGGCCACGGCGGCCCCGGCACCCGCGCACCACACCTGCCACTGACCGGGACACCCGGACCGTCCTCCACCCTGGACCTCCTCGGCACCACGTTCACCCTGCTCACCCCCTCGGCCGCCGCCTGGCAGCACCAGTACGACACCGCCGCGGCCGCGGGCCTGCCCCTCACACTGCGCCCCCTCACCACCCCCCACGACACCGCACCCCACGCGCAGTGGACCGACCTGTTCGGCATCCCCGCCACCGGAGCCGTCCTCATCCGCCCCGACGGCCACACCGCCTGGCAGGCACCCCACCCACCCACCGACGACGCCACACTCCTCAACGCGCTCCACCAGGTGCTCTCCACACCACCCACCCCACACTGACCACCCCGCCCCGGCCGGGGCGCTGGAGAACCCGGCCGGGGCGGCGGGCCGGCCCTGCGGCCGGGGCGGGACGGCCCCCGGCACGAAGTCCCGCCAGCCAGCGGGTCTCCGAGGCCCGCGGCACCGGCCCGATGACCCGCGGCTCAGGTCCCGGACAGGCAGCTCCCACCGCCCTCACCGCCGGCCCGGGAGGGGGAGTCGGCCCCACCCCTGGCGCGCCGGGCGGGGGCCGGCGGGCTGGGCCGGTCGTCGGGAGGGGCCTTGCGGCGGCGGTTTCCTAACGGCGGGCAGGGTCGGGGTAGACCTCGAACGGCTTTTCACCAGGTCGGCGGGGAGCCAGCAGTGTGCTGTAGTGGCGGTCGAAGGAGAGTAGGACCGGCCGCATCAGGCGCCAGGCCAGGACGGCGTTGACGCAGTCCGCCAGGCCGAGCGCCTGGCCCTGGTGGCGGCGCATCAGTTCCTCGGCCTCAGCGAGCAGCGGCCGGTCGACGTGCGGGAACTGCACACGGCCCTGTCCGGCGAGCGCGCCGAGGCGGGTGACGGCGTTCACCGCCTCGCTCTCCCCGGCCCGCACGGTCAGCAGGTGGTCCAGTTCGGCAAGGACCAGCGGGGAGATGATCAGGATCCGTGCGGCGTTCAGCGCCTCGACGCCCAGGCGGTGGTGGTCGTCCTTGCCGTTGAACGCGGCGAGGAGCACGCTCGTGTCCGCAACCGCGAGTACCGGCGCGGCGGCCGTCACAGGCCGAACCCGTGTGCCAGGTCCTGCCCGGCGCGCTCGGCGAGGTCGTGAGGGCCGTCGAACAGCGCCCAGTCGGCGAACTCGCTCTCCCCGACCGTGCCGGCCGGCAGCTTGAGAGTGCCGGCGGCGTACTCCAACGCCAGCGCCTCCGGCGTGCGGCCCAGCACCACCGCGAGCTCGCGCAGCAGCGCGGCATCCGTGCCCGAGACCGTCACCGACGCGACGATCGGCTGCTCCATGCGTGACGGCTGTGCCGGCTCGCTCTGCGGACTCATCGGGTTCCGTCCCTTCCTGCCTGTGCCAAGCATCTGGCGGCGGTGCCCGCCGATGACGGCCGTGGGGATGTGCATCCCGGGTCCGGCAGGCACCACCGGCAGCGTAGCCGTACCCGGTACCCGCCGGGCCGCATCCCGCCGCTCCGCCACCAAGCCCCGACGGAATCCGTGCGGTGGGTCCGTCGCCGGCGACGACAGGGAGGGCGGGCGCGGTGTCGTACCGCAGCGGCTTACCGGGTCGGGGGCCGCATGGCTGCGCGAAGGGCAAGGTGGTGGTGCGCTGCCGGCACCGCGGTGCGCCCGCATCACGCCCTGGCGCACCCGCGCAACTGCCCGCTCATGTCGCCACGACAGGAACGGACTGCTGTGCTGTAGTGATTTACCGTGATCACCCGAGATTCGAGGCGCAGGTCGACTGCTGTTGCCGTGGTGTGCTGCACGTCGGTCCTGTTGCTCTCCGCGTGTGGCAGCTCGGGCGGACGGCCCGCCGGACTCTTCTCGGCCACCCCGGCCCCTTCCGGTCCCACGACGGCCGCTGCGGAGAAGGCCCGCGGGATTGCCGAGGCGACCGTCCTTACCGCAGCCGATTGGGGCGCCGGCTACGAGGCCGTCGAAGACGAGGAGACCGAGCCGGAGTACCTTCGGGCGGACGACTCCTGCCGGTACCGAAATACCTCGCCACCGGCCTCGCTACTGGCTCAGCAGGTCAAGTACGTCGACTTCCCAGGGGCGGCACTCAATGGCTCGACCATGGTCGACGTGTACCGCACCACCGACGCCGCGCACCAGGAGCTTTCCACAGCCAGGTCGGACAGCGCACGGTGCCCGACCTCTGTCGGGGTCGACGGCACTACCATCACGGGAACCCACGAGGTCCCCCCGTTGAACGTACTCGCCGACCTCGCCGACCAGGCCTACTTCGAGACCGGTGAGCTGGTCTCCGGGACGCCGTCCGCCGGCACCGCGCCTCGCTTCTACGCCTTCGTGGTGGGCACCCGGGGCCCCGTCGCCGTGACCGTCGTCGTCAACCAGGACGAGCCGGGGGAAGACGTCCGACAACTCCAGGATCGGGCAGAGCAGGCGCTGAAGACCGCGCTCACCAAGCTCCGCCAGCAGGGAGTCTGACCGGACGCGGGCTCGCGGTGGTCTTCCTTGCCAGGGCCAGCGGGCCGGCGCCGACGAGGAGGCCGCGAGGCTGCCGGCCGGCCACGGCCTGGACGCGACCGACCTTGGGCGACCATCCCGCCGGGCGACCGCAACTGCAAACACCGCCGCCCGTCCCCGTCCCGAATCCGCCGGTCGTTCCGTCCTCTGTCCCTGCCAGGCCTCGGAGTCACGTGCCGGGTCGCACAGCAACCAGATCTACCGGTTCCTAAGCCATACGCGCTGCCTTCGTCGCCTCCGCTCCGAGCGCGTCGATCATGGCGTCGAGGGGCTTGGCCGCCTCTGCCGCCGCCCGGGCCGGATCGCCGGAGCGGATCGCCTCGTACAAGCCTCGATGCAGGTGAACCGGCGGCTCGGGCAGGTCGCCGAGGGCGTTCGAGCGCCGCAGGCTCTCGGCCACCGCACTGGTCAGCCCCAGGTACAGCTCGATCAGGACGACGTTGTGCGATGCCTCCAGCACCGCGCGGTGGAAGGCGACTCCGGCCGCGACCCGGTCGGCCTCCCCTACGCCGTCGCCGTGGAGCCGATGCCAGGCGTCTGCGAGCCGGTCCAGGTCCTCGGATGTGCGACGCTCGGCCGCCGCCCGCGCCGCTTCCACCTCCAGGGCCCGGCGCGCGGCAAGGATGTCGCGCAGGTCCACCGCACCGAAGCGCCGCCGCAGGATGCCTTCCGTGTCGGTGCGCGCCCGCACGTAGACGCCGTCCCCGTGCCGGATCTCCAGCACGCCGGCGTGGGCCAGCGCCCGAACCGCCTCGCGCATCGTGTTCCTCGCCACGCCGAGCAGTTCCATCAGCACCGGCTCCGGCGGTACGCGCTCGCCCACCCCCCAGCGCCCGGAGGCAATCTCCTCCAACACGGCTTCTGCGATCTGCTCGACGCGTGAACTCGACCCGACCTTCAACATCTGCTCTCCAAGATCACCAGAGGGTCAATGATTGACTGTCCGACAGGTGACATGATTCCCTTCCCGGCATGGATCTCGCAACCCGGGCAACTCCCCCGACCACCAACACCGTTCACCGCGCCGGCCGCCTCCGGACTGGCGGCACCGAGCTGAGCTGGCACGCGGACCAGACCACGACGCCGGTGGTGTTCGTTCACGGCTCCTTCGACGACCACACCAGCTGGGACGGCGTCGTCCCACTGCTCCCGCCAGGCGTCACAGCCGTCCGATACGACCGACGCGGCCACTCCGGCAGCAGCGCGCCAGGCCGGACCGTCATCCACGAACACGTCGGCGACCTGGTCTCAGTGATCACCGAGCTCTCCGGCGGCAGTGCCCACGTGGTGGGCCACTCCTACGGTGCCCTCGTCTCGCTCATGGCCGCCGCCCGTCACCCGGAACTGGTCCGCAGCGTGCTGGTCCACGAGCCGCCCGCCTTCCCCCTGCTCACCGGCGACCCCGTCGGCGAACCGATGCGCGACGCGGCCCGCGCGCACGTCATCACGGTGGCCGAGCACATCGAGGCGGGCGACACCGACAAGGCCGTCGCACTCTTCGCGGAGAAGGTCGCCTTCGGCGAGCACTGGCAGGAACTGTTCGACGGACCGCAGCGCACCATGCTCGCGGCCAACGCCCGTACGTTCCTGGACCAGTTCCGCGACCCCGACCACTACGCGCTGGATCTCAACGCGCTGGCCTCCGGCCCCGTCCCGATCACCCTCACGGTGGGCACCGACGGCCCGCCCGCCGTTCGCCGGATCACCGAGCTCCTCGCCGAACGCCTGCCCGCCGCCACCGTCCACACCATCACCGGCGCCGGCCACGCGCCCCACCTCAGCCACCCCGCCGAGTTCGCCGCCGCCCTCGCCCGCCACCTGGACCGCACCCGCCGGCCCTGACACCGCAGCCCGTAGCGCATTGCCCACAGCCGCAGCGCATTACCCCACCAGCAGCTGACGGAACCCGTCACCGGCACCCCGGCCGAGCAGCGCCTCAATGCCCTCACACAGCCCGGCACCCCGGGATCGCACCACCCGCCAGATGGAGAAGCCCACCAAAGCCGAGCTCTACAAACGCGCCACCGACCTCGCCCCCCCACCGATCCACCGTGCCCCGCGGCGAACTCCAACACGCCCCATCGAACATACCGAGCGCCAGGCTTCCATGACGGTACGTCAGTTATTCGGACTCAGTGAGCAGCGGCGGGCCGACGTGCGGGAACCGCACACGGCCCTGTCCGGCGAGCGCGCCGAGGCGGGTGACCGCGTTCACCGCCTCGCTCTCCCCGGCCCGCACGGTCAGCAAGTGGCCAGCTCGGCAAGGACCAGCGGGGAGATGATCAGGATCCGTGCGGCGTTCAGCGCCTCGACGCCCAGGCGGTGGTGGTCGTCCGGCAGGGGCGTGGACGCGGGCACGGGCGTGCGCATGCGGGCCGGCGGCGGGTGGCGGTGTGCGGCGGCGAGTCGCGGTGTGCGGCGGCGGGTGGCGGCGGTGCATCAGGCGTGGCCGGGGGCCGGTTGTGGCTCGTGCCGGAGTGCCCGGCCGGGCCGGGGAAGCAGGAGCGGGCTGGCCAGGACCAGTAGTCCCGCGGCCACGAGGACGGTGCGCGGGCCGGTGGCGGCGGCGAGCAGTCCGCCGAGCGCGGTGAGGGCGGCGATGGACGCCTGCTGGCTGATCGACCAGGCCGTCAAGGTGCGGGCAAGGAGGTGCCGGGGCGTGCGTTCGAGCCGGTAGGTGGCGACCACCGGGGTGAACAGGCTCATGTTGATGACGATCGCCAGCTCGACGGCGATCACGGTGACGAGGCCGACGGCGCCCGGACGCACGAAGGCCAGGCCGATCAGCCAGACGGCGCGCAGGGTACCGGCGGTCCGGAAGACCCGCTCACGGCCGTAGCGGGCCACGACCCGGGGCGCCAGCCGGGATCCGACGAGCCCGCCGAGACAGGGCACGGCGAAGGCGAGCCCGTACTGCCAGGGCGCGAAGCCGAGCCGGCCGAGCAGGAGCACCGCCAGCACCGGCTCGGTCGCCATGATCAGGCCGGAGACAAGCATCGTGTTGAGGCAGAGCGCGCGCAGGCCCCGGTCGCCCATGATGTGCCGCCAACCGTCGAGCAGTGCGCCCGCCCGCAGCGGGCCCTTCCCGGCCGGCCGCACCGGCGCCTCCTCCCGGCCTCCGATCGCGGCGACGCCCAGCGCGGACAGCAGGTAGCTGAGTGCGTCGGCCACGACAGTGACGACCGGCCCGAACACGCCGACCGCCGCCCCGCCCAGCGGCGGCCCCACCGCGATCGAGCTCCAGTTCGTGGACTCCAGCCGCGCGTTGGCCACGAGCAGGCCCTCCGGCCGCACCAGGGCCTTGAGGTAGGCGCCGCCGGCCGCACCGGACGCGATCCTGGCCGCGGCGACCACCACCGAGACCACGAACAGCTGGACCAAGCCGAGCCGGCCCGCGGCATAAGCAAGCGGGATGGTCGTCAGGGCCGCGCACCGGGCCAGGTCCATCGCGATCATGACCGGGCGCTTGCGCCGGAACTCCACCCACGGCCCGAGCGGCACCGCGACCAGCGCACCCACCGCCGGCCCCGCCGCGGACAACGCGGACACCTCGGCCGGACCCGCGTGCAGCACCAGCACCGCGATCAACGGCAACGCCCCGAACCCCAGCGCGGACCCGTACGCACTCACCGCGTACGCCGCCCAGAACCGGCCGAACCCCCGCCCCAACGCCTTCCCGCCCGCCATACCCGCCATGCCTGCAGCACTCCCCTCCAACACCCCCGGCCGTACAAGCCGGAGTTGACCGGTGAGAGCTAATCGGGCGGCACAACAGCAGGTCAAACAACCACCGCGCCCCCTGGGTACAACTTTGAGTTGTTCACCATCGCCGCCGCGGCCGGGAACGTCCACCGGGTCAACGCAGGCGGGCCACGAACCGTCTGGACGTCGCGAGGCGCTCCCACCCGCACGGCCGAGACACGCCGACACAGAGGGTCAGGGCCCGCAGGCCCACGGACCACCAGACGCGGCGATGACAGGGCAATCGTGCACCGACACAGCACGAACACCGTGTGCTACCGGCCGGCGACGACGGCCCCAGCCCGCAGCAAGCCGGACTCCGGCGGACGCCCAACCGGACCGGGCCCGCAAGAACACCGTGCGGAACCCGATCCACCGGATCAACCAGACCACCCCGGCCAGCCCGAACCATCAAAGGCCCGCAGGTTAAAGGAAACTGAATGATCATCGGCAAAAACCCGAGAGTCGTAGGTCGTGTATGCGCGGGGTCGGCCTTCGAGCTTCAGGCGAACAGGCCGGTAGGCACCGACCAGGCCGCCCCCCGGGCAGTCTTCTCGGGAACGGTGCTGGCATCGTAGGAGCCATGAGACCAGCAGGAACGACACCGGAACCGGATGCACCGACACACAGCGGCCTCACGGCCCTGGCCGAGGTGGCGTGTCGCTACCGGGCGGACGAGATCCGCCCGGAGGATCTGCCGATGATCGCTGCTGAGGCACTCGCGGCCGGGCTGGACACCCCGACGCTGTGCGAGCTCGCCGGCTGGCCGCGCACCGCGGACGCCCACGACATCCGCACCGCGTTCGAGCAAGCACTCTCCGAGTCCGGGATCGAACTGCCCGATCCGCAGCTGGCGCGGCGCCACGCCTTGCGCCGGCTCGCGGCGAGGCTCGTCGCTGGAGAGATCGGTCCCGCCGACCTGACGACGGACGACTGGTGGGAGACGGAGGCCGAAACCGCGGAGGAGCGATCATTCGTCGAGCTGATCCCGCAATGCGTGTGCTGCCTTGAGTACACCTCGAGACTTGACCAGCAGACGTGGGCTGCCGAGCTGCGGACCGCCGCGCTCGCCCTCACATCGTCCGCGCCCGTCGGGCCCGGCTGTTGATCCGACTGATTCGACCGTGACGGCCTGCTCACCCCCGCAATGACGCAAACCCGGTCGAGCGGGTTCACCGAGGTCACCGCTCAGCGGCCTGCTTCAACAGCGCCCGCGCCGAGTCCCCGCAACGCATGGCGCTCTCCTCGTCGAGCCCGGAGACCCCGGCGAGGTGGAACGGGCCCGGGCTCTGGATCACGGCATCTTCGAGCTGCCGGTCGACGCGGAGCCGCTCCGGCATCGCGGCCCGGCCGCGCATCACGGCGCTGCGCACCTACGGCGTCGCTCCCCCGGCTGCTCCTCGGTCGGCGACGACACCCTTCGGGGGCGTCAACCGCCGCCGCAAGGGCACCGCGAACACCCTCGCCGCGCTCCGCTCGGTCCGGGCCGCCCGACTGGACGGCGCCCCGGGCCATGTGATCCTGGACAACTCCTTCGCCCGCAACGGCAGGACGGCCCTGCGCCGCGGAGTGCAGTGCGCGGGTCCGGACCGGGTGGTCGGGGTGGTGGGAGTTGGCGGGGGTGACCTGCCGCAAGGACCCACACCGGGGCGGACGAACGCCGAAAGTCGCGTGCCCCTGCCCACCGCACCGGCGACACTGACGCCATGACTGGTTCCGCTCTGCCCCGACTGCTTCGACCGCGTGCCCTGAGGCCCGGAGATCTCGTCGTCATCGCCTCGCTGTCCGGTCCGCTGGCGGCCGCTCACGAGCCCAACGTCGAGCAGACGGTGGTCGTGCTCGAGCGGATGGGATTCCGCGTGCGCCGGGCTCCGCTGCTCCAGGCAGGACGCCGCCACTGGTGGAGCGCGGCCACGCCGGCGGAGATCGCCGCGGAGCTCAACGGTCATCTGCGCGATCCCGAGGTGCGCGCGATCGTCGCGAGTGACGGCGGCCAGACAGCGCTCGGCTACCTCGACCTGATCGACGTCGAGGCGATCAGGGCCGACCCCAAGCCGATCCTCGGCTACAGCGACATCTCGCTGCTGCATCTGGTGCTCTACGCACGCACGGGTCTGGTCGGGTTCCACGCCGACATGGCCGTCCCCGGCTTCGGCGGACACTGGCAGTCTGCGCCCGTGGCGCGCCGGGCAGAACTCGAGAACCTCTACTCCGGGTTGCTGACCGGCACCGAGGCGATCGGTGCGCTGCCTGCGAGCCCGTCGTGGGAGTGCTGGCGTCCCGGCCGTGCCGAAGGCCCGCTGATCGGCGGGGTGATCAATCGCATCGTGCTGGCGCAGACGACGCCCTTCGCACTGCCGCTCGAACGGTTCGACGGTGCGGTGCTGTTCTGGGAGGAGACGGGCGGCCTGGCATCGCACCTGTGGAGCCATCTGCAGGTGCTGCGCCACTGCGGCATCCTCGACCGGATCTCGGGCATGGTCGTGGGCGTTCCGCACGAGATCAGCGGACTCGGGCCCGGCGCGTCCCCAACCCTGCCCGAGATCGTCCTCGACGTCCTCGGCCACCGGGACATCCCGGTCCTGGGCAACGTCGAGTTCGGCCATGCCGGCCCGAATCTGCCGATGCCGGTCGGCATCCGCGCCGGCCTCGATGCGCAGCAGCGGACGTTGTCACTGCTCGAACCGGCGGTAGCGCCCCACACGATGACGGGACCCATCACGCCGAGCACCGCGGATCAGTGAGCCGACGGCCCCCGGCAGCACCCCTCCCGGGGGCCGACTCACGCCCCGACAGCCCGCCACCCCGAACTCGCCTGTCCGGCCCGTCAGGAGGGCCGTGAACACCCGGTGGCCCGTGTTGAGCCAGAGGCCCGGCTCCCGACGTCAGGGATCACCGACCCGGTGAACGCACGCGGTCACCACTAGGGTGAGCCGACATGGACCTCGAAGCAGTGCGCACCTTCGCCGCCATCGCCCAGGCCGGCCAGTTCCAGAAGGCCGCCGCCGACCTGTCCCTCACCCAGCAGGCCGTCTCCAAACGCGTCGCCACCCTGGAACGCGACCTCGGCGTACGGCTGTTCACCCGCACCCCGCGCGGCGCCGAGCTCACCATCGACGGACAGGCGTTCCTGCCCCACGCCCGCGAACTGCTGCGCGCCGCCGAACGCGCGGCCGCGTCCGTACGCTCCACCCGCCGCCCGCTGCGCGTCGACGTGATCAACTCACGCGGCGCGCAGTCCGGCCTGCTGCGCGGCTTCCACCACGCCCACCCGCAGACCGACCTCGACGTGCTGATGCTCCTCGACGTCGACACGGCCGTCACCGCGATCCGCTCCGGCACACTCGACGCGTCCTTTCGCGCCGTCACCGCGCCCGGCCGGCCCCTGCCCGGGGACGTCGAGTCCGTCCGCGTCCTCGACGAACCGCTCCACCTCCTCACCGGCCCCGCCCACGCCCTGGCGAACGCCAAGTCGGTGACCCCCGCCCAGCTCACCGGCCACCGGATCTGGATGCCCGGCATCGCCCCCGGCACCGAGTGGGGCGCCTACTACGACGACCTCGCCGCCGAGTTCGGCCTCACCATCGAGACCACCGGCCCCAACTTCGGCTCCGACGCCCTCCTGGACACCGTCGCCGACACCCCGGCCCTGGCCACCTTCATGGGCGAACACACCCGCCTCGTCTGGCCCGCCGGGCAGGACCTGCGCCGTATCCCGGTCACCGACCCCGTCCCCGTCTACCCGCACTCCCTCCTGTGGCACCGCGACAACCCCCACCCCGCCCTGGCCTCCCTGCGCGCCCACCTCACCGCCACCGCCCCCGGCCACGACACCCCCGGCACCTGGACACCACCCTGGACGAACGCGCGCTGAACACCCCCGCGGCATCGCCACGCACATCACCCCGCGGGCAGCGGACCCGGGCCGGCGGGCGGGGCGTCACCGCCGGGTGGCCCAACGCCCTTGCGGCCGGAGCCTTCCATGGGCCCAACCGGCGATACGAGCGCCGAGCCGGCCACCCTTCCGCCATCGTCACCCTGCCCTCCTGCCCCGCGGTTCCGACGCAGGCCGCACCGGGACCGCAGGGCACGGACGGCTCAGGCGCCGGGGGCGCGGGAGGCCACGGACCCCAGGAAGCCGTCCAGAAACGAGCGGTCGGCGCCCGGCACCAGGTGGTAGCGGAAGGCGCCGCCCTCGCCGCACACGGTCGCGGCCGGCCAACCGAGCGCCTCGTACCGAGCACGCAGGTAGCCGCCCCCTGAAGCGACGACCTCGGCGCCCTCGGGCGAGACCACCACAAGGTGGGTGGCGCCACATCCGCACCCGACACACACCAGCGGGATCGCGCCCATCCCCGCAAGGCGCTGCACGGCCGCCGGGTAGGCGAGTTCACGACCGGGGCACACCGACACGCTCGGACGACTCGACATCCGGCCAGCCTACGAGCAGGGCGCCCCGAGCGCGACACTCTTCCGAAGCAGTCGCCGCCGGGCACCGGGCGGCCCGCACGGGAGAGCACCCGCGGACAGGGCCCGAAGCAGCGGCGGACGTTCCGTGTCCTTTCCTGCCGGGCCTCGCCACCGGCACCCCGGCACGGGCCACCGGGACTCCCCGGCACGGGAGGCCGGGGCTCCCGCGGGCCGCAGCCGCTCCTGCCCCTGCCCCCGCCCGCAGCCCCCGCCCGGACACGGCCAGGGCGCGGCCCGGACACGGCCGGCAAAAAAACCCGTGCCCCGCACGGGCAGACGGGAGCACAATCACCCCGTGACGGACATGCAGACATTGCGGGACACGGTCACCGGCTGGGCCGCGGGCGGCCCCGGCGCGCCGGCGGGCGAACTGGCCGCACGGCTGCGCGTGCACACCGCCGTACTGGTCGAAGGACCCAGCGACCTCGCTGCCGTCGAGACACTCGCCACCCGCCACGGCCGCGACCTGCCCGCCGAAGGAGTGTGCGTCATCTCCATGGGCGGGGCCATGAACATCGCCCGCTACGCCGCCCTCCTCGGACCGCCCGGGCTGGGCCTGCGCCTGGCCGGACTCTGCGACGAAAACGAACAGTCCTTCTACGACCGCGGCCTCGAACGGGCCGGCGCACCGCGCCAGGGCTTCTTCGTCTGCGTGGCGGACCTGGAGGACGAACTGATCCGCGCCCTGGGCGTACCCCGGGCCGAGGAGATCGTCCGGACCGAGGGCGACCTGCCCGCCTGGCAGGCCTTCACACGCCAGCCCGCGCAACAGGACCGACCCCCGCACCGGCAGATGCGACGCTTCCTCGGCACGAAGAAAGGCCGCAAGATCCGCTACGGCCACCTCCTGACCGACGCCCTCGACTCCGGACAGGTACCCGCCCCCCTCCACAACCTGCTCGCACACCTGTGACCGGAACCCCCGGCCGACACCCGCCACCCACGGGGCGGCCAGGCGCAGCACGACCGCCCGAGGGACGGCGGGCGCGCCGCCACCGGGTGACCTTGCCGCTTCGGGGCCGCCGGCGCCGGTAGTCCTGGCCCGGGGCTCCGCCGGGCGCGCCGGGACCACCCAGCCCGTCACCCGCATGCCGGGAAGCCGACCCCGGGCCCGGCTCCGCACCGCCGGTCTCAGCCGGTCCGGACAGCGTTCCCGGCCAAGGCGTGTCCGTTCGGCATCAGGGGCGAGCCCCGGGCTCCGAGCCGGCCGCCGGCTCGGGCCGGACCCGGTGGCCGTACCCCCGCACGGTGGCGGCAGCGAGGAGGGCGACGACGCCACCCAGCACCATGACGGTGGCGGGGGAAGCGCGGTCCACCACGAGGCCGCCGGTCAGGGCACCGATCGACAGGGTCGCCTGGAAGGACGAGGTGAACAGCACGCCGGCCGCCTCCGGGGCGTGCGGGGCCGCGGTGAGGAACCAGGTGAGCGAGCAGGCCGGTACGGCGCCGTACGCCGCGCCCCAGAGCGTCAGCAGAACGGCGGCGCCCGGAGCGCCGGTGCCGAGCAGGGGCAGCAGCAGGGTCGCGGCGGCGATCAGCACGGCGGCCGTGCCGAAGACCGGGCGGAGGGCGCCTGCCGCGCGGCCTCCGGCTAGCACGTTGCCGAGCAGTCCGGCGGCGCCGTACACAAGCAGGAGGCCGGTGACCAGGCCAGGGCCGGCGTGGGCGGTGGCCTCGAGGAACGGGGTGACGTAGGTGTAGCTGCCGAAGTGGGCCAGCACGATCAGGAACGTCACGACGAGGCCGGTCCGGGTACCCCGACCGGCGAGCAGCCCACGCAGCACGCCCAGGCCGGTGCTGGTCAGCGGGGGGAGCGGTGGAAGCGACACCAGCAGGGCGGCCAGGGTCAGCAGGCTCAGCGCAGCCATCACGAGGAAGGCGGCGCGCCAGCCGGCGAGCGAGCCCAGGAACACGCCCGCCGGTACGCCGAGGACCGAGCCGAGCGGGACGGCCGTGAAGAAGAGGGTGGTGGCCCGGCCCTGCCGGTGCTCCGGGACGAGCCGTGCGACGAGCCCCGAGCCGATCGACCAGAAGGCCCCGATGACCAGGCCGAGGGTGACCCGGGCCGTCAGCACGGCCCAGTAGGCGGGGGCGAAGGCGTTGAGGAGGTCCGCCAGGATCAGGAGCAGCACCAGGGCGCAGAGCATGGTCCGCCGGTCGGCGCGCCTGGTCGCCACGGTCACCACCGGTGCGGCGACGGCGGCGACGATGCCCGGGAGCGTCATCATCAGCCCGGCGGTGCCGTCGGAGATCCGGAAGGTCGCGCCGATCGGGGTCAGCAGGCCGATCGGAAGGATCTCGGTGGTGACGATGGAGAACACACCCGTGGTGACGGCCAGTACGGCGGGCCAACCACCGCTCCGCCCCGGGACGTACGGGCGGCGAGGGCCGTGGCCGGGTGGGCGCGGAGCGGGGTGGAGGGCGGTGTGGGCCATGCCGGAGGTCCTGTCCGTGAATGGTGGGTGTCGCCACGAAGTCCACCAAGCTGGCAGGGGGTTGGTCTGGCGTGAATCCGACCTCGACGTCCGGGCCGTCCCGCTCGCGGCTGGGCCGACGGAGCGGGTGACCGGACCGGACTGGGCTGCTTCTCGACGAACGGCAGGCGCGTCGGGGCGGTGCCCCTCCCGTCGTGTCAGCACCCGCCGGGGCAAACGGCACACAACCACGCACGCCTCCCACCAGTCGGCGACTACGCGTGGACCCCGCAGCGCCGCAGGGCCTGCGCCAACGACCAGGGATCGCCCCTCACCCTCGTCACCGTCACCGCCAACCGCCACCGCCACCGCCACCGCCAACCGCCAACCGCCAACCGCGCCGAGGGCGGCAAGGCCCCGCCGAGGGGCTCCCACCGCTCGCAGGCCCGTCCACTGCCCCTACGCCGTCGAATGGGTCTCCACCGAACTCCGCTGGAACCTCGCCGCCGACGAGCGCCGGCCATGCCGGCCGGGCACGGACGCGGGCACGACCACGCGCGCGCCAGGACGGGGGTGAGGCCGCCCGATCCCCCGGGCCGTGCAGGAGGGCCACGGCGCTCCGGGCGGTGCCGTCGGGTCATCCAGAGGGCGTACAGGGTTCACCCAGACGGGCTGTCACACAATGGCGACTTGCCCGGGACGACCAACACCCGTACCCGTCCGGCGCCTCGGCAGGCCCAGGGGACGTTCATGCCCGCATCAGACCCTGGGGGGAACGCGACCAGACCCGCCGGCCCGCCGCCCTCGCGGCGGACAGCGGACACGGCCGTGTGAACGACCCGTCTCCCACGTGACGGCCCGCCGTCCGTGACCGGCGGACCGTCACACCCTCCCGGGCGCGCTGCCGGCGGGGCCCGCACCCGGATCCGCCACCGGCGCCACCGGCAGAGCGCGCCCAGCGCCACGGCCGGAAACCGCATCAGAAACGCCAGCGCCGACGGGACCCGGTCGGCGGTGCAGGCGCGGGGCAGGGGCCGAGGACGCCGGGGACCGGCCCGGTGACCGCGACAGGCACACAGCCCCGACCGCGGGTGTCGGGGTGTCGGGGTGTTCAGGTGTCCGAGCCGCGGCCCGGGACCCGCCGAACGGCTCGTACACCGATCAGAATCTTTTTCGCCGCTGGACCTGCCACCTTCGCGTCCGGCGCGGCACATGCTGAAGATCAAGCTTCAGAAATTTGCACAGGTATGCGATTATCGGGCGCGCGAGTTGTGCGTCATTGTGGCCCGGTAGGGCAGTCGAGGAACTATCTTGGGGGATCGAGTGGGAATCGATGTGCTGGTGTCCGATGATCTGCAT
>NZ_JAGIYX010000060.1:0-18282 GCF_017813315.1 Kitasatospora sp. RG8 | reverse complement strand
CCGGCCTCACCAAGTAACACCCCCCGCACCCCACCCCGGTGCCACCACGACCACGCCGCTGCACCCCACCGACCCACCACGGGCCCGGAACGGTACAGCGGCGTCGTGGCATTTCCCGACCCGGGCAGGAAGCGGGCAGGCAACGGGCATCAGGCATCAGGCATCAGGCAGGCGTCAGCCCAGCGCAGCCGCCTTGCGCAGCAGGACGGACCGCTCGCGGGTGTTGCGGCAGAGCCGGGCCGCGAGCTCCAGCTCGGCCCGCGCCTCGGCGGTGCGGCCGAGCCTGACGAGAAGCTCGCCGCGCACGGTCGGGAGCAGGTGCGAGCCGGACAGCCGGCCGGAGGCGGCCAGGCCGTCGACGATCGGCAGCGCCTCCTGCGGCCCCGTCGCCATCGCGACGGCCACTGCGCGGTTGAGCTCGACGACCGGGGAGGGCGCGACCCGGCCGAGCGCCTCGTAGAGGAGCACGATCCGCCCCCAGTCCGTCTCCGGCACCGACGGGGCCTTGGCGTGGCAGGCGGCGATCGCCGCCTGGAGGCCGTAGGGCCCCAGGCCGCGACCGGCGGCGGTGGCCCGGTCGAGCGCGGCCAGGCCGCGGCGGACGGCCGAGCGGTCCCACAGCCGGCGGTCCTGGTCCTCCAGCAGGATCGCCTCGCCGTCGCGGCCGGTGCGCGCGGGGAAGCGTGCGGCGCTCAGCTCGAACAGTGCCAGCAGCCCGAACACCTCCGGCTCGTCGGGCAGCAGAGCGGCCAGCGTCCGGGCCAGCCTGATCGCCTCGTAGGCGAGGTCGGGGCGCAGCAGCCGGTCGCCGGCCGTCGCCGTCGAGCCCTCGGTGAAGATCACGTACAGCACGGTCAGGACGCCGCCGAGCCGCTCGCGCCGCTCCGCCGCGGGCGGGACTTCGAAGGGGACCCCGGCTGCGGCGATGGTCTTCTTCGCCCGGGTGATCCGCGCCTGGACGGTCGGCACGGGCACCAGGAACGAACGCGCGATCTCCTCGCTGGACAGTCCTGCCACCACCCGCAGGGTCAGCGCCGTCCGGGCCTCGGGCGAGAGCACGGGATGGCAGGCGACGAACATCAGCGCGAGGACGTCGTCGTCGATCCGGTCCGGGTCCCACGGCAGATCGTCCGGCCGGTCCTCGGTGGGCTCCGCGCCGGAGGTCGCCCCGCCCTCGACGAGCCGGCCCGCGAGTGCGGCGTACCGCTCGTCGAGGGCGGAGCTACGGCGGTAGTGGTCGATGGCGCGCCGCCGTGCGGTGGCCAGCAGCCAGCCCACCGGGTTGGCCGGCTCGCCGTCGCGCGACCACGCGACGAGGGCCTGTGCCAGGGCCTCCTGCGCGATGTCCTCGGCGAGGTCGAGGTCCCCGGTGTAGCGGGTCAGCGCGCCGACGATCCGTGCGGACTCGATCCGCCACAGGGCCTCGACGGCACGCCGGGCCGGTACGGCGCCCGGCGTGCCGTCGGTGCCCGCGGGTGTCAGAGCTGGCCGGTCCGCTCCCGCCATGCTCGTTCCTTGATGATCCACTCGTTGTCCTGCGGGAACTCGTCGATCCCCGGCACCCGTCGGATCTCGACCTTCGTACCCGGGAAGGGCGGGAGGCGCCTGGCCCATTCGACCGCCTCCTCCTTCGATGCCACGTCCAGGATGTAGAAGCCGCCGAAGAGCTCCTTGGTCTCACCGTACGGGCCGTCGGTGACAACCGGCGTCTGCCCGCTGAGGTCGACCACGACGCCGTTCGACGCGTCGTCCAGGCCTTCGGCCGCGACCAGCACGCCCGCCCGGATCAACTCGTCGTTGTAGCGGCCCATCGTTTCGAGGATCTCCTCGAAGGGCGTCTCCGTCATCTTCGCGACCGACTCGTCGCTGCCTCTCATGATCAGCATGTACTTCGCCACGGCTGGTCTCCTTCGTCCGGGGGCCGCTTTCCCGACCCTCTCTATCCCAGGTCGAACGGGACGGCCGCGGATCGACACGACGGGGAGAAAACCTTCCGGGGAATCGGCGACCCGGTCCGGGCACGCCGTACGGGGCCGCGGGTGCAGCTCCACCGTGCCGCCCCGGGATGACCGCCCCGGGATGACCATTCCGGGGTGACCGCTCCGGGATGACCGCTCCGGGATGACTGCGAGACCGTGAAGGCCCCGGTCGTGGAGGATCCGTACTGGTCGCACCGACGACCGTCGACCCGGCCTCGATAAGGCCGGCCTGACGGGCCGGTACGCGACCCGCACCGGCCGGCCCCGGCTCGACCTCAGTAGCGCAGCACCGCCGCGATGGACTGACGGCCGCTCAGTGTGCCGTCCGGCACGAAGGTGACGGTGCCGCCGGTCTCCAGGGTGCGTTCGGCGATCTCGTCGACGACGTCCTCGCGGATCTCGCCCGTTCCGGTGGGCTGTGCACCGGCGGGGGCCGGGGCCAGGTGGCCGTCGGTGACCTCGACGGTGGCCCGGTAGTACTCCTCCACCACCAGTTCGCCCACCCGGCCGTCGGTGACGGCCCGCCAGATCTCGTCCAGCCCGGCGGCCAACGTCTTGAGGCCCGCCGCCTGGTCGAGACGCGCCAGCGCCCCCTCCCGTTCGGCACGCGCCTGCTCCTGGCGCACCGGTGCCAGCGCCGGCGCCAGCGCGGTGGCCGGGCCGTCGCCCAGCCCGCCCTTCTCCAGCCGGGCGACGATCATCGCCCGGTGCGCGGTGACCGACTCGAAGAGGCTCACCGCCTCCGGCACGCCCACCAGGTAGCAGGGCCGCGGCGCTTCCCTGAGCAGCGCGCCGAGGGCGGCGTCCACCTCGCGGTAGAAGATCCGGGTGTTCTCGTGGCTGTACACGCTCGGCGTGTCGCCGATCTGCTCCTCCCGCTGCGGGTCGAACTTCTCGGGGTTGGCCGGCCGCTGCGGGAACCCGTCCGTCGACTCCTCCAGGTCCGGCCCGGCCCCGCTCCACAGCCGCACCTGCTCCGCCCCCAGGGTGAGCACCCAGTACGGCGCGTACGCGGCGCGGGCGGCCACCAGGTTGCGGGTCAGGAAGGTGTCGGACACCACCACCCGGGCCGGGACGGTCCGCGGCAGCTTCCACACCTGGTGCTCCCCGGGGGCGGCGAACAGCAGCAGCCCGTCCTGGGCGGCGTGCCGCAGCTCCACCTCGCCGGCGGCCCGCTGAAGCTGTTCCAGCACGTCCAGCCGCTCCGCGCGGCCCAGCGTGTCGTCCCCCTCGATCCGGCGGCGCGCCTCGGCCAACAGGTTCTTCAGCTGCAGGCTGTCCTGCTCGGTCCCGGTGGCCGGGCGGTGGGTGGGCATCGCGACGGTGACCGCCGGCCGGGGCCGGGGCGAGGCGAGCGCGGCAAGGGTCGCAGGAGTGAGATCGGTGATGTCCACGGACGGCCTTCCGTTTCGGGGGACGGGACAGTACCTTCCCCACCCTCACGGTGGCGGCGCGTTCCTGCACCCGGAACGTGCACGAGGAGTCACTGCGCCGCGGTCGCGGTCTCACGCGGTGGCGGCCGCGGGCGGTGGTGGGGCGCCGCCCCGCACGACCGTCGCCACCCGCGCCGCGGACCGCGTGTCCGCCCCCGACCGGCCTTCCGGCTTCGGACTCAGTACTCGTTCTTGATGACGAAGAACGATCCGCGGATGGTGCCGGCGAGCTTCGACTTCTGCCTTGCGAACTTGAAGCGCGAGGCGAGCTCCTCCGGGACTTCCATCCCTTCCGAGAGCTTGAACCCGACGGCTCGCTTCTTGGGGTCGTCGAGGGTGTACATCACGTTGACCGACAGGCCGCTCTCGTAGAAGACGTAGGCCATTCGGATGTTCTCGACCTGGAAGGCCGTGGCTTCGAGCGGCCGGGACGAGATGACGATCTCGCGTTCCTCCCGGAGGATCCGGTGCACCCAGTCGACGGCCTCGGTGGCGTCGCCCGCGGGCTCCACCGTGAAGACGTGGTCGTACTTGTTCTTGAAGTAGCGGGCCTCGTTCGCCCGCAGGCCTGCGAGCGCGGCCGCGACGGGAGACGACTCCAGGCCGGTGGTCGATACGGTGTCGAAATCCACGGCGTAGGTCATGGCGGATTCCTTCTCGTCGATGCGGATGGATGACGGGGCCTGGGGCGCCGGGCTCCGGGCGTCGGATGCGTGGTCCCGGGGTCACCTGGGGAGCAGCGTGAGGCGGCCCGGCATGGCGGGGAGCGGCCGTGAGGTGATCCTAAGCGGCGTCGGCAGTGGTGACGGGTCATCGGGCGGGCGGCGTCGAAGTTCCCGTCCTTTGCACCGACCCGCCTGCGGTTTGGGCCCTGAGCGCGTCGGACCGAGGTCCGTACGGCGTGTCCTGCCGCGTCGCGCTCCTCGCCGCCGTCGGTGAGCACGTGCGGGCGGAGCCCCGGGGTGACGGAGCCCTAGGGTGAGGTATGGCCCGCTTCGTCCTGACCCGCGTCTCGCCCCTGCCGCCCGACGTCTGCTGGGAGCGGCTGACCGACTGGCCGCGGCACGGCGATCGGGTGCCGTTCACCCGGGTCTCGGCCGGGCCGGGGGGCGGTCGGCGGGCGGGCGACACGATCGTGGCCCGGACCGCCGTCGGGCCGTTCCGGTTGTTCGACGATCCGATGGAGATCGTCGAGATCGCCGGGCCCGCTCCCGGGCGCGACGGGGTGTGCCGGCTGGAGAAGCGGGGGCGGCCGGTCCGCGGCGGGGCCGAGCTCCGGGTGCGGGCCGTGACTGCGCAGGGCGGACGGAGCGAGGTGACCTGGGCGGAGGAGGTCGTGATCGCGGGGCTTCCGGGCGTGCTCGATCCTGTGGTGGCCCGGGCCGGACGGCTCGTCTTCGGCCGGGTCCTGGACCGGCTGCTGGGCTGAGCGGTGACGCCGCCGCCGTCCGGAGCGGTCCGCGTCCCCTGACGACTCGCACCCGTGCGGAGCGGTCCGCGTCCCCTGACGACTCGCACCCGTGCGGAGCGGTCCGCATCCCCAGGCGACGCACACCGTGGTGCGGGTGGCAGGATGCTTGCGTTGGGTGGCATCCAGGTCACGGGTACGACGAAGAACCCGTCCGGCCGGAGGGAAGGGAAGGGTCCGATGGCTCGCAGGAAGCACCGGGTCGCCGTGCTCGTGCTGGAGGGGGCGAAGCCGCTCGACGTGGGCATTCCCGCGCAGGTGTTCTCCAGCCGGCCGAGCATGCCGTACGAGGTCCGGGTGTGCGGCGCGGCGCCCGGTCTGGTGGCCGGCGGGGACGGGCTCGCGTACCACGTGGCCGACGGGCTCGACGCCCTGGAGCACGCGGACACCGTCTTCGTGCCCGGGTACCGGGATCCGGCGACCACCGAACCGCCGGCCGAGGTGGTCGCGGCGCTGGTGGCCGCCCACGACCGGGGGGCGCGGCTGGCGGCGATCTCGACGGGGGCGTTCGCGCTGGCGGCGACCGGGCTGCTCGACGGGAAGAAGGCGACGACCCATTGGCACTACACGAAGGCCCTGGCCGAGCAGCACCCGCTGGTGTCGGTCGACGAGAACGTGCTGTTCGTGGACGAGGGCGATGTGCTGACGTCGGCGGGCGCGGCCTCCGGGATCGACCTGTGCCTGCACCTGCTCCGGCGTGACCACGGGGTCGGGCTCTCCAATCACGTGGCGCGCCGGCTGGTGGCCGCGCCGTACCGCAGCGGCGGGCAGGCGCAGTACGTGCCCCGGAGCGTGCCGGAGCCGCTCGGAGACCTGTTCGCGAGCACCCGCGAGTGGGCCCTGGAGCATCTCGCCGAGCCGCTGACGCTGGAGACGCTCGCCGGCATCGCGCGGGTGTCGGCGCGCACGTTCTCGCGGCGGTTCGTGGAGGACACCGGCTACACGCCGATGCAGTGGGTCCTGCGGGCCCGGGTGGACCTGGCGCGGGAGCTGCTCGAACGCACGGATCTGGGGGTGGAGCAGATCGCCGACCGGGTGGGGCTCGGCACGGGGGCGAACCTGCGGCTTCACTTCCACCGGATTCTCGGCACCTCGCCGACGGAGTACCGCCACACCTTCGCCGCCCCGGCGCCCTGAACCGGCCCCCGGCCCGGCCCCCTGAGCTGCCCTTTACCGCCCCCGGGACCGGCCGTGTGCAGGCCCTTACCGCCCCCGGAGCGGTCCGACGACGGCGGGCGGGTACCTGCAACCGGGGACGCTGGCGAGATCCTTGCGGTCGGTGGCGACAAGTGTGGCGGGATACTTGCGCACCCTGTCGATCCAGCCCCTGTCCGGGTGACAGCGGAACGCCGAGCATTGAGGGCGAAACGAACGGAAGGGAAGACCTCAATGACCCGCATCGCCATCAACGGTTTCGGTCGTATCGGACGCAACAGCCTGCGCGCCCTGCTCGAGCGCGGCAGCGACCTCGAAGTGGTCGCCATCAACGACCTCACTGCGCCCGAGTCCCTTGCCCACCTGCTCAAGTTCGACAGCTCGCTCGGGCGTTTCAGGCGGTCGGTCACGGTAGACGGGACCGACCTGGTCATCGACGGCCGCCGCATCAAGGTGCTCGCCGAGCGTGAGCCCGCCAACCTGCCGTGGGCCGAGCTGGGCGTCGAGCTCGTACTGGAGGCCACCGGCCGTTTCACCTCCGCCGACGCCGCCCGTGCGCACATCGAGGCCGGCGCCAAGCGCGTCCTGGTGAGCGCCCCGTCCGACGGCGCCGACGTCACGCTCGCCTACGGCGTGAACACCGACGACTACGACCCGGCCCGGCACGTCATCGTCTCGAACGCCTCCTGCACCACCAACGCGCTGGCCCCGCTGGCGTCGGTGCTGGACGAGCTGGCCGGCATCGAGCACGGCTTCATGACCACCGTGCACGCCTACACCCAGGAGCAGAACCTCCAGGACGGCCCGCACCGCGACCTGCGCCGTGCCCGTGCCGCGGGCGTGAACATCGTGCCGACCACCACCGGCGCCGCCAAGGCCATCGGCCTGGTCCTCCCGAACCTCGACGGCAAGCTGGCCGGCGACTCCATCCGCGTGCCGGTCCCGGTCGGCTCGATCGTCGAGCTGAACACCACGGTGTCCCGCGAGGTCACCCGCGAGGAGATCCTCGACGCGTACCGCGAGGCCGCCGACGGCCGGCTGAAGGGCGTCCTCGACTACGCGGACGAGCCGCTGGTCTCCGGCGACATCACCGGCGAGCCCGCGTCCTCGATCTTCGACGCCGCCCTGACCCGCGTGCACGGCAAGCACGTCAAGGTCGTCGCCTGGTACGACAACGAGTGGGGCTTCTCCAACCGCGTCATCGACACCCTCGAACTCCTCGCGCAGAGCTGAGCCGGCCGGGAGCCACCGCCCGCGACAGGGCGGGGCCCCACCGTCGGGAGTGCCCTCGGGGGCGGCCGTCACGGCCGCCCCTGAAGACGTTCCGGCCGGGCCTGCGGGCCGCGGGCCGGTCAGCCGGCGGCGGCAGGGGGCACGTCGAACGCGCGAACGGTCCGGACCAGGCCGACGGCACTCCGCCCGGCCCGCCGCCACGGTGCAGCGGGCCGGGCGTCGTCGCGTCGGCTCAGCGGGCGGCCGCCGTGAGCCGGCTGGCTGCGGCGGGCCCGTCCGGGCCGGCGGCCAGCGCGAGGGCGGCGGCACCGACCAGGCCGGCGTCGGTGCCGAGGAGTGCCGGGGTGACGGTCACGCGGGCGGCGAACGGCAGGGTGGCGTAGTCGGCGAGGTGGCGGCGGAGCGGGTCAAGGAAGAGCGGGCCCGACCTGGCGACGCCCCCACCGATGACGGCGGCCTCGATCTCGACCAGGGTGGCCGTGGCGGCGATGCCCGCGGCGAGGGCCCGGGCCGCCAGGTCGTAGGCGCGCAGGGCGAGCGGGTCGCCCGCCAGCGCGGCGGCCGCGACGCCGGCGGCGGACGCGTCGGCGTCGGGGCCGGCCGGACGCCAACCGGACTCGCGTGCGGTGCGGGCGATGGCGGTGCCGCTGGCGAGGCCTTCGACGCACCCGCGGGAGCCGCAGGGGCAGGGCCGGCCGTCGAGGTCGACGGTGATGTGGCCGAGGTGGCCGGCGTTGCCGGTGGGGCCGGGCCGGACCGCGCCGTCCAGGACGAGGCCGGCGCCGACGCCGGTCGAGACGACGACGCACAGGGCGTTGCGGTAGCCGCGGGCGGCTCCGCACCAGTGCTCGGCGGCGGCCATCGCGACCGCGTCGCCGCCCAGGGTGACGGGGAGGCCGACGACCGCGGGGTGGGCGGCGACCCGGTCGCGCAGCGGGAAGTCGCGCCAGCCGGGGATGTTGACCGGGCTGACCGTGCCCCGGGTGATGTCGACCGGACCGGCGCTGCCGATGCCCAGGGCCCGGGCCCGCGGCCAGAGTGGGTGCCGGGCGAGCCGGTCCAGGACGCCGTGCACGGCGGCGAGGACGGCTCCGGCGCCGTCCCGGGCCGGGGTGGGCAGCTGGACCTGGTGGAGGAGCGCGCCGTCCGGGCCCACCAGGCCGCCGGCGATCTTCGTCCCGCCGATGTCGAGCGCCGCGAGGAGGCTGCGCGGGGCGAGGCTCTGGTCGTGGGCGACAGCAGCCCGGTCATGACTCATTGTGACGATCTCCGGCGTTGGGGTGCGGACGGCCGTTCCGCCTCCATGGCGTGGGCGCGGGCGGTCGTTGGGGTGATTCTCGTGGCCGATGACAACGTTGTCCAGGAGCCGCCCACGGCCTTCGGGCAGTCGGCCTCCAGATCGACCCGGCGAAGGAATCGCGGGCAACGCGGCCCGCGACCGCGCCTACACCGCCTGGACCGCCTGGACCGACGCCGTCCTGCCGGCCACAGCGCCGGCGACCGGTTCTGGCTGCTCACCTCCCGGGCCGCTGACGGCTCCTTCCACCCCGACTACGATGTGCACCGCGTCATGTGGAAGAACGACCCCGCCAACCCGGGCCGCACCACCGCGAAGCTGTTCGCCGCTCACGCCAAGGCCATGACCGGAGCCTCCGCCGGCTGAGCCGCGCTGCGCCGCCCGTCGGCCCGGCCGTGCAGCGCCCGGGCCGACGGGGACGTCAGGACCGGTGCCGGAACCAGCAAGGAATCCCCCCTCATGCCCTTCGACCGACCGACCGGCCCGACCGTCCTCTTCCAGGGCGACAGCATCACCGACGCCGGCCGCCGCCGGGACGCCCCCGCCGACCTCGGACGGGGCTACGTGGCCCTGGCCGCCGGACAGCTGGCCGCCGCCCGCCCCGGCCTCACCGTGCTCAACCGGGGCGTCGCCGGGGACCGCGTCCGGGACCTGCGGGCCCGCTGGGAACGCGACACCCTGGTCCACCGGCCGGACGTGCTCTCCCTCCTGGTCGGGGTGAACGACACCTGGCGCCGCTACGACGCCGGCCAGGTCACGCCCGTCGCCGCGTGGGAGGCCGACTACCGCCACCTGCTCACCGAGGCCCGGGACCGCACCGGCGCCGACCTGATCCTGGTGGAGCCGTTCCTGGTGCCCGTCACCGCCGAGCAGTGGGCCTGGCGGCAGGACCTCGACCCGCGGATCCACGCCGTCCGGCGGCTGGCCGCCGAGTTCGGCGCCGGGCTGCTCGCCGCCGACGGCCTGCTCAACCAGGCTGCCCGCACCGCCGGGGGCCCGGGCCTCGTCGCCGCAGACGGTGTCCACCCGACCCCGCTCGGCCACCGGCTGCTCGCCGAGGCCTGGACGGCGCTCGTCCTCGCCCGCCGCATCCCGGCACTGCGGGAGGCACGGGCGTGAGCGGCCGGCACGGTGGCCGCCCCACCATGAACGACGTCGCCGCCGCGGCCGGCGTCGGGCTCAAGACCGTCTCCCGCGTCGTCAACGGGGAGCGCGGCGTCACCCCCGACACCGCCGAGCGCGTCCGCGCGGCCATCGCCGAACTCGGCTTCCGCCGCAACGACAGCGCCCGTCTGCTGCGGACCGGCCGCACCGCCAGCATCGCCCTGTTGCTGGAGGACATCGGCGACCCGTTCTCCTCCGCGCTCTCGCGCGCGGTCGAGGACGTCGCCGCCGGACAGGGCTGTCTGCTGTTCACCGGCTCCAGCGGCGAGAACCCGGACCGCGAACGCGAACTCGCCCTGGCGTTCTGCGCCCGTCGGGTGGACGGCCTGCTGGTCGTCCCGGCCGGCGACGACCACGGCTACCTCCTGCCCGAGACCGCCTCCGGCACTCCGGTGGTCTTCCTCGACCGCCCGGCCGCGGGCCTGGACGCCGACGCGGTGCTCAGCGACAACGTCGGCGGCGCCCGTGAGGGCGTGCGGCACCTGATCCGGCACGGGCACCGCCGGATCGGCTTCGTCGGCGACCTCCCGCACATCCACACCAGCGCGGAACGACTGCGCGGCTACCGCGCCGCGATGGCGGAGGCCGGTCTGCCCGTCGACGAGCGCTGGATCGCCACCGGGCCGACCGACCGGGCCACGGTGGCACGGGCAGTGGCCACACTCACCACCGGACCGGAACCGGTGACCGCCCTGTTCACCGGGAACAACCGAATCACCGCCGCGGCCCTGCACCACCTGCCCGCCGGCGCCGGACGGCCCGCCCTGGTGGGCTTCGACGACCTCGAACTGGCCGAGCTGCTCGCCCCCGCGCTCACCGTCGTCGCCCAGGACCCGGCCGCGCTCGGCACCACCGCCGCCAGGATGCTCTTCGAACGGATGGGCCGCGACCTCGGCCCGGGCCGGCGGGTGGAGATCCCGACCCGGCTGATCGTCCGCGGATCGGGCGAGCTCCCGCCCCCCGGGGACCGTCCCGCCTGAGGTCCGCCTCCCGGGCCGACCAACCGCGGGTGTCACGGGCGCGTGCACGACGGTCGCGGGCGTCAAGGAGCGCCGGACCGCCGTGGGCCTCCCTCGCGGTTCACCGGACTCCGGCGGGCGCAGCCGCGGAACAGGAACGATTCGCCGCGGCCCTCAGGCCACCGGAGGAGGCGAACCGCCGGCCGGCCCGTACGGTCAGCCCCTCCCTGCCCTGACAGGGCGCGGGCGGACGTGCGACGGTGGATACAGAACCGCGACCCCGAACACGCGTGTGCGTCACCGCCGCGCGGGGGTCCCAGCTGATCGCCGGTGCACGTGATCGCCGGGAGGATGCACCATGCGGACGAGGGACGGAGCACCGGGCAGGCCGGGAGACGAACGCCCTGCACAGGCACGAACGGGAGACGAGAGCCCCGCACAGCCACGGGCGGGATCCGAAGGACCGGGCACGGGGTCCGCGGACCGTGCGGGCACCGGACGGGCCCGGCGGGCGACCGACTGGGGCAGGGCGAAGTACTCCGATTCCTGGGCCCAGGACCTGTGGCGCCGGCTGACCGCGGTGGAGTTCATCGGCCAGGCCATCCAGCTCGCCGCCACGCTGCTGCTGTGCGCCCTTCCGTTCATGATCATCACCTCCGCCCTGGCCGGGCGGCCGGCGGTGTCGGCACTGATGCTGCGGCTGGGCCTGAGCCAGCAGGCCGCGACCGATGTCAACCACCTGTTCAACTCCTCCGCGGCCACCTCCTCGGCCATCACCGGCCTGTCGTGGGTCTTCTTCATCCTGGGCGGCCTCGCCTCCGCCGGCTCGATCCAGCGGCTGTACCAGCGCTTGTTCCAGCTGCGTGGGCAGCCCCGGGACCCCCTGCGCGCGCTGGTGTGGCTGGTCCTGCTCGTGGGCTGGGCCGCTCTGGGCACCTCGGCGGGCCCCGGGATCCACGCCCACGCTCCGGTCCTGTGGTGGATCATCAACGTCCCCGCGTTCATGGCCTTCTGGTGGTTCACGATGTGGTTCCTGCTGGGCGGGCGCGTCCCGGGGCGCAGGCTGGTGCCGTGCGCGGTCGCCACCAGCGCGTTCTGGATCGGCATGCTGGTCGTCTTCCACTTCATCTTCTCCGACATGATCATCAGCTATGACCAGAAGTACGGGCCGATCGGCGTGGTACTCGCCCTCATGTCGTTCTTCATCGCGATCGGCGTGGTGATCACCCTGGGCGCGGTCACCGGCATGATGTGGCGCGACCGCGGCATGTCCCTCCGCGCAGCGGCCACGAGAGTGCGGCGATCGTCGTGACGCCCGGCGCCCGGGTGCCGCCCCCGGACCGGGACAAGGCCCGGCCTTCCGCCGGCAGGATCGCCTGGACCGCGCTGAGGGTGGTCTGCTCCGTGGCCGCACTGACCGCCCTCTACTTCGTACTGCCACTGGACCACTCGTCCACCGCGGCCACCGTCGCCATGCTCCTCACCGGGCTGGCGGGCTTCGCCGCCCTGGTCGCCGTCCAGGTCCGCTCGATCCTCCGCTCCCCGCGCCCGGCCATACGGGCGGCGGAAGCGCTGTCCACCAGCGTCCCGTTCTTCCTGCTGCTCTTCGCCGCCACCTACGTCGCGCTGGCCTCGCTGGAGCCCAACAGCTTCGGCACCCCGCTGTCCCACACCGACGGCCTCTACTTCACCGTCACCGTGTTCTCCACCGTCGGGTTCGGCGACATCACCGCCAAGACCGAGACCGCGCGGCTCGTGGTCACCGTCCAGATGCTCGCCGACCTGATCGTCCTCGGCCTGGCCGTCAAGATCATCGTGGGCGCGGTCCACCGCCGTCAGCAGCGCAGGGAAGGCCCGGGTGCTCCCCGACCCCGGGCCGAGGAGCACGAGGACGACGAGGACCGATAGACCCCGTCCGACGCCTCGAAGGGCCCACGGCGCGCCCGTCGCTCAACCCGCCCCACCGGCGGCACGGGTTCCGGCCCGACGGACGCGGCCGAGCGCTTCGCGCACCTCTCCGGCCGCCCGGGAGCCGGCACGTCCTGGTCGACGGAACCGGTTTCGTGATATCTGCCGAACTATTGACAGCATTGCCGTCGACATTTGCGTTTCTCGTGACCAACCGGTTAGCCCGGGAGATCCGATTCCTCGGGAATCGCCGTCACCGGGCGGTGCGGACGAAGCCCCAACCCTCGCGGTGGCCATGCTGGAGACCGACACCGTGACCGCCGCCTACTCGTACGGCGAGAACAAGAGCGGTGACGCGGCCGACTTCGGCATGTTCGAGCAGAACGGGCCGATGCCCCGGTCGGCCTGCGGCACCTTCGCCGGACAGGGCGCAGGGTACTACCCCGGATCACCGTGAACGGGCTGTGCACCGACATTTCCCCACCCCTGGACTCGACACGCGCCGGTCATTGTCACGCGGGCGAGTGGGCCGGCGGCCAACGCCCGTGCGGGGCCCGGTGCCGCTGGCAGGATGACGGCCATGTCGGACACCAGACGCGTGAAGCCGCCCACCCGCTCCCAGACCGCCCCGGGAACGTCCGTCCACACGATCAAGGTCACCCTGTCCGGCTCCCGGCCCCCGATCTGGCGTCGCCTGCAGGTGCCGTCGAGCACGGATCTGCGGCGGCTGCACGACCTGATCCAGGCCGCGTTCGGGTGGGAGGACTACCACATGTGGGTCTTCGAGACCGGGCGGGAACGGTACGGCGCCACCGATCGGGACCTGGGGATCCGCAGCGCGACGGCGATGCGCCTCGACCGGATCGCCCCCGGCGTCGGCGCGCGGTTCGGCTACACCTACGACTTCGGCGACAACTGGGAGCACGACATCGTCGTCGAGGCCGTTGACGACGCCGAACCCGGTGTCTCCTACCCGCACTGCCTCACCGGCCGGCGGGCCGGCCCGCCCGAGGACTGCGGCGGGATCTGGGGATACGAGTACCTCGTCGAGGTTCTCGCCGACCCCGGCCACGAAGAACACGAGGAACGCCTCGAATGGCTCGGCCTCGACTCGGCCGACCAGTTCGACCCCGCCGCGTTCGACCCGGCCGAGATCAACACCGCCCTGGCCGACTGCACGACCGTACTCGTCCACGGGAGTTCGCCCCCGACTCGCCCGGATTGCTGCACCACCAGCGGGCCGAGGACGGCACCGGCAACGGCAACGGCAAGCTGAACCGCGGCGTCGAGCGGCACTTCGTGCTCCCCGGGGACTGGCCATGATCCGGGTCGACGGCTGCGGGCCGGTGGACGCCGCAGCCGCCCGCGCCGCGCTGTTCTGCGTCGAGCCCGCCTGAGCGGCTCGTCCGCGGCCCCGCCCCGCGACGCCGCCCGCCCCCGAGCCCGTACCCACCGACTCGGCCCGGGCGGCGGGGCGGGGCCGCGGACGAGCCCGTGGGTAGGCCCCTGCCGGTCAGCCCCTGCCGGTCAGGAGCAGCGGCTGGTACTGCGGCGCCTTCGCGGTGCTCCCCGCGCCGATGACGGTCAACCGGCCGCCGGGGTCGGAGACCACGGCCTGGTAGGACGAGGTCGGGTAGCCCGGCACGGACAGGTCGAGGGTCTGCCAGCGGCCACGGGTGTACCGCAGGCCCAGCGGGCGGTCCTGCTCACCGCTCGCGTCCCAGCCGACGGCGGCCATGCCGCCGGGAACGGCGGTGACCGACCAGAGCTTGCCCGCGACGCCCTCCGGCACCGGGACGGTCGTCCAGGTGCGGCCGTCGTAGTGTGCGACCAGCGGGTGGCCGCGGTCCTTGTCGGCGAGGACCGCGCGGCCCACCACCCAGACGTCGCCCGGGGTTCCGGCGACGCTCTGGTACTCGCCGTACAGCCCGGGGAACGCGGGGGTGTCGACCCTGGACCAGCCGCGACCGTCGTAGTGCAGCAGCACCGGACGGTCGTCGGGGTACGAGGTGTTGCCGACCGCCCAGACGTCGTCGGGCGCGATCTCGGTCACGGAGTTGAGCCACCAGTCGCCGTCGATCGCGGGTGCTTCGAGGCGGTGCCAGGCCGCGCCGTCCCAGTGCTCGATCAGCCCGGTCGTGCGGGTCACGACCTCGGTGGAGCCGCCGGGGGCCGGGCTCGGCCTCCGGTCCGTGACCACGCTCGCGCCACCGACCGCCCAGGCGCTCCCCCGCCGCGGCGCGGAGGCGCCGAGGAGGTAGCCGGTGGTCAGCTCTCCGGGCGGCCGTTCGATCTCCGTGGCGGTCCACGCGGTGCCGTTCCAGTGGCGGGCGAGGAACCGGCCGCTGCGCGGGTCGAGGTCACCGAGCAGCCAGGCGTCGCGCGGTGAGCTGCCGGCGAGCGCCGTCGCCCGTCCGTCGAAGTCCGGTGCGGGCGAGGGGAGTTCCTTCCACTGCCCGCCCGGGCTGTCACGCGCGACGACCACCGGGGCGAAGCCCGTGTGCTGCCCGTCGTCCGCGATCCGGAAGCCGGCCGCCCACGTGGTGTGTGCGTCGAGCCGGACCCCGGTGCTCAGCACCGCGTCCTGGAGCGGCAGTTTGGCGGGGACGAACCCGCCGGCCGGACTCCCCGCCTCGGCCGCACCCGCCGACGGCTCCCCCGCGGCGGCCCGGACGGTGACGGCGCCCGCCGCCCCGGCCCCGGCCGCGACTGCCGTCACCGCCGTCGTCACGGAGACCACCAGAGCGGCAGCGGCCCACCGTCGTCCTCGTTGCATCAGTACCTCTCCCCGTTCCCGTCGTTCTCGTCGGTCTGGTCCCGCGGGCGCCGAACGAGACGATCACGCCCGCCAAAGGAGGAGAGGTCCGAGACCCGACGATCTGTTACACCCGCCACCGCGACCGCACCTTGCCGCCGGAACCACACCGGGCACTCGTTACCGCGCCGAGCCGCCGGAACCACACCGGGCACTCGTTGCCGCACCGGGCCGCCGGAACCACACCGGGCACTCGTTGCCGCACCGGGCCGCCGGAACCACACCGGGCACTCGTTGCCGCACCGGGCCGCCGGAACCACACCGGGCACTCGTTGCCGCGCCGGGCCGCCGGAACGACACCCGCCACCGCGCCGAGCCGCCGGGCCGGCGCTGACCCCTGTGCAGCGCCGGACCGGCGGCCGTCCTTCCCTGCCGGGCTCCCCGGGTGGGCCGGGGCCGTGTCCCGGTCAGGTCTCACCGGCCGGAGCGGCGTTGAACTCCCCGGCGCGGGCTCCGGGACCGTCGCCGGACGGACTCCCGCAAGCCTCCCCCGGCCACGCGGGCCGGGCAAGGCCGTTCTGCTGGACGATCGATTACCCACCCTCAACGATCGACCCCCGTCGTGGTGCACGGGCTCCGGCCCGTCCCGCGCGGGAGACTGGTGCCGTGGACAGCACCCCTGGACGGGACGACGGGCGCGGCCGGCCGCCGCGCGTCGCACGCGGCGGCGGGGGCACCGCCGTCGTCGTCGGGGCCGGCCCGAACGGGCTGGCCGCCGCCGTCCGGCTCGCCCGGGCCGGTCTGCGCGTCACTGTGCTGGAGGCCGCCGACGAGATCGGCGGCGGCGCCCGGAGCAGCGAGGCGATCATCCCGGGCCTCCTGCACGACCACTGCTCGGCCGTCCACCTGATCACCGTCGGCTCGGCCTTCCTGCGCGACCTCGACCTGCACCGCTACGGACTGCGCTGGTGCCTCCCCGAGATCGACTGCGTCCACCCCCTCGACGACGGAAGCGCCGGCGTCCTGCACCGCTCCGTCGAGGAGACCGCGGCCGGACTCGGCGCGGACGGTGCCCGCTGGCGACGGCTGTTCGCCGCCCCCGCCGCGTCCTACGACGAACTCGCGGACGACATCATGCGCCCGCTGCTGCGCCTCCCCCGCCACCCGCTGCGCCTGGCCCGCTTCGGCGCCCCGGCGCTGCTCCCTGCCACCGTCCTGGCGCGCGCGTTCACCGGGGAGCGGGCGCGGGCGCTGTTCGGGGGCGTGGCGGCGCACGCCTACCGGCCGCTGGACCGGCCGCTCAGCTCCGCCGTCGGGCTCGGCATCCTGGCCGCCGGCCACCGCCACGGCTGGGCCGTCGCCTCCGGAGGATCGCGCTCGATCAGCCGGGCGCTCACCGCACTGCTCGCCGACCTGGGCGGCACCGTCGAGACGGGCCGGCGGGTCCGCTCGGCCGCCGACCTCCCGCCCGCGGACGTCACGATGTTCGACCTCGCGCCCGGCGCCGTGGCCGGCATCCTCGGCGACCGGCTGCCGCCCCGGGTCGCCCGCGCCTACCGCCGCTTCCGGCACGGGCCGGGCGCCTTCAAGGTGGACTTCGCCGTGGCCGGCGGCGTCCCCTGGACCGCCGAACCGGCGCGCCGGGCCGGCGTGGTCCACCTCGGCGGCACCTTCGAGGAGGTCGCCGCCGCCGAACGGGAGATCACCGCAGGACGGATGCCACGGCGGCCCTTCGTCCTGGTCGGCCAGCAGTATCTGGCCGACCCGCAACGCTCCGTCGGCGACGTCCACCCCCTCTGGACCTACGCGCACGTCCCGCACGGCTACACCGGTGACGCCACCGAGGCCATCACGGCCCAGATCGAACGGTTCGCCCCCGGGTTCCGCGACCGCGTCGTCGGCCGCTCCGTGCGCAGCACAGCGGACTTCGCCGCGTACAACCCGAACTTCGTCGGCGGGGACATCATGACCGGGGCGAAGGACGTCCCCCAGCTGCTGTTCGGCCCCCGCCTCACCCTCCACCCCTACGACACCGGCGTTCCCGGCCACTACCTCTGCTCCGCCGCCACCCCACCCGGCCCCGGCGTGCACGGCATGTGCGGCGCCAACGCCGCCGAGGCGGCCCTGCGCCACCTCCACCGCGGCCCCTCCTGAGAGGGAAGGCCGGAGACCCGTTCTCGGTCACACAGCTGCCCGGTACCGGCCGCGCGCGTGGCGGCAGGGCCGGCCGGGCAAGTGTCGGGCCGGTGTCAGGAAAGCTGTCGCAGCCATGCGTCGAGGGCGGCGTAGTCACCGTCGGTCAGACCACGGCGGGGATCGACCCGGTGGAGCAGGGCGGCTCCCGGGTGGTGGGCGGCGACCCAGGCCCGGTCGGTGTCGCGGATCTCGTCGTCGACCCAGGCGAACGGGCGGCCTGCTGCCCAGTCGACGAGGGCGCGGGTCTTCCAGTGGAGGCCGTCCCGCTCGTCCTGGTCGTCGGTGGCGGACGGCTCCGGCCAGGCCACCACCGCCAGCCGCGGCAGACCGATGCGCGGGGCTATGCAGTCGTTCGCGTCGTCCATCCACGTCGTGGCCCAGACCACCTCGCACGGGAGCGCCGCCAGCCGCGGCCCGTGCGCGGGGTTGATCCTCTCCAGGAGCGGGTTCGCGTCGGCGCCCGGCGTTCCTGCGCCCCGGGGTCCGGGACCAGCGGGATAGGTCGGATAGTGCCACGGCTCCGCGCCGAACGGGATGAGCGGTCCGTCGACATCCAGAAACAGCAGCGGACGCTGCCCCGAGCTGATCACGACAGCACCCTAGCGGCAGATCCCGACGCGGCGTGCCCCTGTTCGACCCGCCCCGGGCCGGCGGGCCGGCGGTCCGCATCACCGCGGCCGCCCACCCGGGCCGGGCCCGGGTGGGCCCGGCCCGGCGGCGCGGCTGCGGCCCGGC